>JAEKLQ010000077.1 GCA_019509785.1 Fibrobacterota bacterium
GACAGCTTTCGGCCTGGGCCCCCGCCGGCAGCGGAGAATATTTCCAGGGATCGCTGGACGAATTCTGGGCCGTCCACGCGGGCCTCGCCGATGACTTCGTAAAACTGTCTTATGAAAACCTGAAACCCGGCTCCCGCCTGATCAAATGGCCTTGAGGAGCGGACATGAATATCCCAAGGAGGCACGCATGAAAACCATCATCCGATTCGGGTTGCCGCTCCTGGCAGCCACCCAGCTCTGGGCCCAGACGACACAGCCGGTCCATCCGGGATTCACTCTGACCTCCCTGCGCCCGGCGAATTTCAACCCGATGGTGAGCGGCATAGACTTCCTGTCCGACGGACGCATGGTCCTGACGACCTGGGACGGCTTCGGCAAGGGACGTAGCGAAATCTACCTGATCTCCGGCTTCACGTCGGGAGACGCCTCCAAGGTCACCTACAAGACCTTCTACAAGGGGACCGGCCTGAACGAAGTCCTGGGCGTGAAGGTGGTGGACGACAAGATCTACGTCATGCAAAAGGACGGACTTTCCTACCTGCCCGATGCCGACAAGAACGATTCGGCCGACAACATCGTCAAGGTGGGGAGCGGTTTCGTCATCGAGTCGAATGCCCAGAACCTGGAATTCGCCTTGGGCTTGGTCTACAAGGACAGCGCCTTTTACGCGGGTTTAGCCACCAATTGGACCCTGGACGCGAAACAGACCAATGAACGTGGTTGCGTCGTCAGAACCAGGGAAACTGGGTTCCTTCTTCCAAGCTCCTGCACATCCTGCAGGGCCATTTCTACGGGGTGCATAAGTCCAACCCCGGCCCCGGTCCGTTCGACAGCCAGCCGGAAACCCCTCCCGCCATCTGGATGGACGACGGAGCAATCTCCATCTCGCCCACCCAACCCGTCTACATGACTTCGGGCCCGTTCAAAGGACAAATGGTCGCCGGCGACAATAACATGGGAACCTTGCAGCGTTACTCCCTGGAAAAGGTGGCCGGCGAATGGCAGGGAGCCATCTTCCGCTTCTCGGGCAGCCTCGATGCGGCGGCCAACCGCATCATGACCGGCCCCGACGGAGCCTTTTACGTGGGCGAGCTCGGCACCGAGGAATGGAGCGGCTGGGCCTGGTCGGGCAAGAATTACGGGCTGCAGCGCCTGGCTCCCAACGGGAAGGCGTTCTTCGACATGTTCGCGGTCCGCTCCCTGGGATCGGGCAAGCTGGAAATCGAATTCACCGAGCCCGCCGGCGATGCCGCCGGTATGCCGGCCAATTACAAGGTCCAGCAATGGAACTACACCCCGGTTTTGGATTATGGCAAAGGCAAGCAAGCTCCCGTCACGAACCTGAGCGTCAAAACGGCCACCTTGAGCGCGGATAAGAAGAAGGTGACGCTGGAAATCGACGGGATGAAGGTAAAGAACGTGGTCTACCTGAAGCTCAGCAACATCGCGGCCGCGAACGGCGATGCCATCGTCGGAACCGAAGCCTGGTATACCCAGAACGCCTTCGGCCCCGGAACCGATCCGGTCGTGCCCACTACGGAAGTCCGCGCGGGCTCCCGTCCCCTGGCGGCTCCGCGCTTCTCCGCTCGTTCCGCTGCCGGCGGCCGCTGGTCCATCGCCATCCAAGATGCCGGCGTCCATTCCCTGGAGATCCTCGATCTGAACGGCCGCTTGCTCGAAACCGCGACCCTTTCGGGCGCATCGGAATTCCTTTCCCGCAGCGCCTACGGTTCGGGCTTGTACCTAGCCCGGGTGCGTGGCCCCCAGGGAGCGGTTTCGTCCCAGGTTCTCTGCGCCGGAAAGTAGGCTTGGCGAACCCGGCCGCTTTTCTGCTCTTGGCCGCCCTGATCGGGGCGGCGGCCGGCCCTTTCGGGCCGGCTTCCCGGCACGGGCCGCGGCGGGCATGGGTGACTCCCTAGCCAGCTTCCTGCCGGAAGGCATTGCTTACGGGGGCTACGTCCGTTCACCAAAGCGCTCCTGAAGCCGATCCGAAACCCAATCTTAACGCCTTGCCGTTCTGCCCGCCCGGGCGGCCGACACGCTCGCGCAATCGATACCAACTTATATGGCTGTCCCGGATCGGGGATGGAAATCCCGGAAACAGGACCGTTCTCCGCCCCGGTTGGCCTTTCCGTCCCTTTAGGGAGGATGACGCGGAGGCATGCGGTTTGCATATGCCCGGAATGCCGGATACCGGCCCATCATAGGAGAGAATGCATGAATATCGTAAAGAGGATTTCGTCGGTCGGCCTCGCTTCCGGAGCCGGGCTTTTGCTTGGCGGTTGCCTCACCCAGGATCCCGCGAGTGCAGAGGGCTATGTCGAGGTGATTTCGGTCATTCGAATCACGGGAGGATTGGATGCTATCTAATCGGATTAAAAATATTTCTAATAATTTAACTGTGTGGTTCCTTCTAATGGGGGGCAGTGGCATTTCACAAGCGGCGCCCACGGACTACAGTTTTTCCGACGCGGCGGCATCTACTACATATTCATCAAATTGGCTTCCTGCCACCACCTACGATAACAACATGTATACCGTGTGGAGTAGTAATACCCATTCGGTGGCTCAGTCTCCCGAGTGGCTTGCCCTATGGTTCAGTAATTCCCACTCTACCTTCCAATCGATTAATTACGTTAAACTGGCTACACGGCTTATTAATGGTAACGCATTGGGCTTTCCAATAGAATTTACGGTTTCGTGGTCCGATGGTTCGGCATGGCATTCGGCACGCGGATTTACACATTTCCAGAGACCGACATCCCAATGGGTGACGTTGACGCTTCCGAATACCGTAAATGCCAATGGAATCATGATAACGGCGAATGTTCTGGGCGATGACATGGCCGGCAACTATGTCTTTCAGCTAGCGGACGCCAAAGCGGGATATGATCCGGATTTAAATGGGGTCGAATACCCTGTAACAAGTGTCGGGGCTTTAACCGGGATTTGGCCTCCGACTAATTTGAAGGACAATAACCTCGCAACAATGTGGAGCAGTAACGTTCACACCACCCCGCTCACCACCGAATGGATCTCGTATTGGTGGTCTGGCTTACAAAAGGTTAACTATATAAAGTTGAGGCCTCGATTCGGAAATGGCACTACGCTTTCTTTCCCTACCAGTTTCACCGTCTCTTACCAGTCCGGATCGCAATGGATTACAGCTAATACATACACTAACTTTCCGACTCCGCTCCGCGACGATTGGATTATTTTGCCGCTAAAGGGCACCGTCTCCACTAACGGAATCCATATCGTGGCGGATGGATTGGGTCGCGACGATGTCGGGAATTACGTTTTCCAATTGGCGGAGGCCAAGGCCGGTTACAATGCGGCATTCGACCAGTTTAAGTTCACAGGCAATAATGGAATCACGGCAAGAAACGAAATCCAAAATGTCGGTTCCCAAAGCATTAATCGCCCGAATCAAATAAATAACTGGAATTTTGACGAACGCGGGGTAATTGTATCTCCAAGTTCGGGAACTTATCGAAACATCTATGCGCCTTTTGCGGTCAATAAAAGCGGTTCAAGTTGGAATATCTATTTCGGCGGTTGGGATGGCGAAAGTCCTGCTCCCGGTACTCTTCCAAATGATCGCGTTTCCATGACGACAACCAACGATAATTTCATGAACATTAGCAACCTCCATTCGACAATCATTTCCAATGGAACCTTTCAACACGCGAACAATGAATGCGTATTCAAGGTTTCATCAACCGATTGGCGCATGGTTTACACAACCCTTCCAAATGGTTCGAATATAAATAAGCCTGGCTATGCAACCTCGCTGGATGGCGTCAATTGGACGCCCGCTGCAGGTAGCTGGAGCTACCTTCTCAATATGAGTGGATATTCAAATTGGATTGCTGCCGATGTAAACGGAGGGAACACCATATACCGAGAACCAAATGGGACATGGCATCTTTATTTCATCGATAACCCGAGATTCGACGGCATCCATCACGCGACCAGCACTGATTTCATCAATTATACTTACGTAGGAGACCCCCTTAGTACCGCCGGTAGCGCGATGACTGATTTTAAACCCTTTTCCTACGGCGGTAATACTTATTACATGGGCCTATTCCCATATCCTAATAATAGGATATCTGCCACCGTTAGCATGAGCCTATCTACTTTTCCTCCATTGCAAACTCTATTCACTAGTTTTGGGAACGGGTTTAATGACAACTATTTCACCACTGCCGGTTGGGTACAGGATGGTCAACGGATTTTCGGAGTCCTCTACGGGGCTGCCCCAACTAATGATTTGTTGAATGAGCGCATCTTCGCCCGCTGGTTGCAGAAAAAGGTTATTTTCGAGAATTCAAGTGGCGTTAGATGGGGTGACGTGGAATACGGGTACGGCCCGGATCGAGTCCGCATGATCCTCGCGGCCGGTAATAGCGTGGAAACGGGTCGATTTTCAGTTTACGACACCGATGGTTCGACCTTGCTCTACCAGAGCCCGCTTGTTACCATGCGGTCGGGAGACGTTTGGAGCTATAGCGCCGGCTACTGATCCGGATGTCTGATTTCTAACCTGCGATTTCTGCATTTCATTAATATGGGGTGCAGAAATCTACGACCCCTTTCCACTGAGGAAATGGACCTGGAGAAACACCCGCCTGCTCAAGCGCCCCCCTCCCCCGCCTTCTCATGGGCCTCGCGCCAAGATTGAATCAACGGACTTCGCATATGAAGTCCGGCCCCGATTTCGCCGCGCATGAAGAATGCTTTATTCCCCGAGTTCATCCGGAAACCTAGGGCTGGCTAGAGGACAGGACGTAAATCGTCGGGCAGGCTTTTCGGCCGATCAAGTAAACGTGTGAGCAATGTAGGGATGGAATGAAGCCCGGCGCCGCGACAGGCGGCATCGAATAGGCAAGCGGCGGGAAATCAATCCCGAAACCCGGAACGATGGCGGAGCGCCAATCGATACCAACTTATATGGTAGTCCCGGATCGTGGATGGGAATCCCGGAATCAGGACTATTTTCCGCCCCCGGTTGGCCTTTCTGTCCCTTTCGGGAGGAAGACGCGGAGGCATGCGGTTTGCGTATGCCCGGTATGCCGGGTATACCGGCGCATCATAGGAGAGAATGCATGAATATCGTAAAGAGGATTTCGTCGGTCGGCCTCGCTGCCGGAGCCGGTCTTTTGCTTGGCGGTTGCCTCGCCCAGGATCCCGTCTCCGAACCCGGTTCGAAACCTGCGGCAACCGCCGCGTACATCGTATCGGGAACCGAAAATTACGGCTGGTACCGCGTCACGGGCGGCAGCCCGGCGAAGGACATCGGATGCGGACCCCGGGAGTCCCAGGGCGTATGGATGGAGGGCGGCCAGAGCATGTACTTAGGTGCTCCGTTATGGTATTGGCCCGGGCCGGGCTCGAACTATTTCCAGAGTAACACCAACAACCCCAACATCGCAGGTGTAGGGATCGACGTCGGGCCCGATAAGAAGCCCTGGATAGTCAACAACCACAACGAGATCTACCAATTCGACGGCTCAAGCTGGATTTACCGCGATCGAGGCCGGGATATCGGCATCGGCGGCGATGGGTCGGTTTGGCGTATCGAGGACAACCTGATCGGTTCTTCCGATTACCAAATCAGCAGATGGAACCCCACCACCGCTACCTGGGACCCCCACGTCACCGGAGGAGGAGTGCGCATCGACGTGGATGCCGGAGGCAATCCATGGGTCATCAATAGCGCCGGACAGATCTGGAGGAAAAATCCCACCAGCAACACATTCACCCAGGTACCCGGGCTTTCCGGGGTCGATATCGGGATCGGCGCGGGCGGCGTCGTTTTCGTCTTGAGCACCGAATCCTATAACGGAACCGCGGATAAGAAGTTGTACCACTTGATCGATTCCAATGGCGGTTGGAAACTGACGAATGGAGGCGGAAGCCGGGTTTCCGTGGATAATAACGGCGACCCTTGGCTGGTTACCGCCAGCGGAGACGTCTGGACCGGGACCTAATTACCGCTAGGCGCCGCCCCGGTACCCCGATTGACCTGGGGCGGTAGAGGCGGGCCGCAAGGCCGCTCGGGGCAGGACCTGCCCATGGCAGGCTCCCTACCCCAAACGCTCTTCCTCGGGAGGTCGCCCGATCACGGCAAGCTCAGGCGGACCGGAATGGCCTCCCGGCATCGAGAACCAGCTCAAGATCCATTGGAACCTGAAGAACGGCGGAAAACCCTGCACGGCCGCGGTGGGCGATTGCGACCAGCTCTAGGCCGGCGATTATTGGATCCAGAACGGCGTTCAAATCACCAATAAAGATGGTCAATTGACCCGATTGGGTGTTTCCTAGTTGGTCGGGATGGCGGAACTCGAACCCACGACTTTTTACCAAAATAGACGATGGTCGCGGTTCTCCACGGCTTCATTCATGACTTGGTGCACGGCCATGCGCGCCGAAATGAAGCCGACCAGACAGGCCATAGTAAGTTCCCAATGGTGGGCGGAAACGAAGTAGAATCCGGTCCGCCTTGGCGCCGACCCGGTCAGTGAAAGGGTCCGCGTCTTACATTCCCCTTCCACCGCCTCCCGGAGGCGAGCGAGATCCGATCCGGCCACGGTCTTGGCCGCGAAGGTCCCGAACGGCAGGAGCATCTTAAGATTCATGAACGGTTGCGGCAGGCGTTGCCTCCTCTCGCGAATGTTCCCACGTCCATTTTTATTACTCGTAAGGATACCGAAAAACCTCATTCGAATTATCGGGTGGATTTGTAACGATTCCGGGAGCGGTCCTGACTCAATCCCCTGCATGGCCTGCTGTTCCGGTGCCCATGCCCGAATCCGCGCCGAGGCTCACCTCGAGACGCTTCGGTTCTACAGTAGTAAAATCATAAATAAAGGATAATAACATGAATATCGCAAAATCCCTTTCCGCCCTTACCCTCGCGTTCGCCATTATTGGCGGCGCCGTCATGATCGCCCCCGCCTCCTCGCATGCGGGGAACTCCGGGTTCATCAGCAATGGCGCCCTCAAGCACAACAACATTCCTTGTTCCGTGCGTGGCGGAACGTCCAATAATTGCCGTGTCGGCACCCCTGCCAATCCCCCCCCCAAAATTCGCCCTTGCCTCAAAATCCAACGGTGCCGCGGCTAAGAATCCAGGCCATGGCCTCTCTCCTTGGATAAGCCAATGAGCAAAAGACCCCCGGGAACCCCCGGGGGTTTATCACAACCCGCTCCCCCACCTACCCTATGCCACTTTCCAAGCTCCATCGGTTCGGGTTGCTAGCGCTCCGTGAAGGACGGCGACCTTCGCGTCCATGCCGCCTTTGTGAGAGCGGCCTAATGGCCTATTCAGTCTATTCCAAAGGCCCGTAAGCGTGGGACGGGCCTTCATCCTCTCCCCAGGTCGCTACGGTCCTGGGTTTCGGCCGTACGGTCAAGGTTTTGGCCACCGTTCCTGCGGCTGCATTGATTTGAGTGACGGTCCCATCCAGATTATTGGCTACGAAGAAAAGCTTATTATCACCGCTCATGGACTCGCCGTGGAATAGGGAGCTTTTTCCGATATCCAGCGACGCGGTTTGCACGGGGTTGGCGGGATTACTGATGTCGAGTACCGCATGCTTCGCCGCGGAACCGGTGCTATCGCCGCGCGCGGTTCCCATTTGCACGTACATTTTATTGCCGCTGATGGAGATATATTGCCCGTCCGCCGTGGCGGCCTCCGTGCCGAGGATAGAGCGGGTACATCCGGGACCATCGTATTTAACCGCCACTTCATTCACTACCGAGTCGGTCTGCGCGTCGATGACCACGACCTGCCCGACTTGGCAGGCCGATCCCGGCCGCGTCGTATCCCCTTCGCGCGGAGAATTCTGCAGGGTATAGATGTAACGGCCCAACGGATGCGGCAGGGTGTAACCTCCGCCCGAACCCTTGGTTTTCAGAACCCGGGCCGTCGGCGTACCTGCGTCGATATCCACGGAAATGATGTTGCCGGGACCGGTGGCATTGCAGTAGCCATGCCCATTCAGCTTGGATGTGCCGCAGCCATGGGGCTGCGCAGGTCCTTTGATGCCCAACTCGCCGGCCGACCACGCTTTCAACTCGGTCACTTGGGCGGGATTCGAGTAATCGTACACACCCAAAACCTTGGCCGTGTCGCTGAAATTGCTAATCACCGCACGATGCTGGCTTCTGCTGAAACACGCCATGTGGTGGCTAATGCCGATGGCCGCTTCGCCTACCGCCTTGATGGAGGCCGTGTCCGAGGGGGTGCTGATATCGATGAATAGCGCGGAGTTGAGGGTGGCGGAATTCCCGACGACTTTCCCATCGTTTAAAGTCATCCAGTACTGTTTGCCGTTGTATCGGGGCGTTATGTAGGAATGCACGGGACGGATGGCGGTTCCCCCGGGTAGGAAGGAAGGAATGCGCTTGATCGGCAACATCGCCTTGCCGTCTACAACAAGCACTTCGTTCCGGCTGGTGAGATTTACGAGCAGCACCCCATTACTCAAGGCTTGCATATCGTTCGGGTCGGTCACGTCGGCGATCTCCCCCGCCTGCTGTTCTCCCGTGGCGATGTCGTACGATGTGAGCGAACCCTGATGGGCTACGAAGAGCAAGTGTTTGGATTTGCTTTTCGGAGATCCATAATCATCCGTAACGCAGCCAATCATCAGAACCGCAAGAAATGAAACCGCGAGAAAGGTTACCGTCATTCTGATTTTGGACTTCATTTTGAAATATTCCCGTAATATTTTGTGGATTGGATTATTTGCGAGTCGAAATTTTTGTCGTATGCTTCTGCGCGGCCGCGACCGCCATTGGGCGTGCCGTCCAAATATGTCTGTATTCCTGAGTAAGAAGACGATGGCAAGCAGCCTTCGCCGCAGGATGGTTACGTGGAGACGGCAATATTGCGCAGCCCGAACGCAAAAAAAAGGAGACCGTCCTTCTTTAAAGGGACTTTGGTTACGGCAATAAATTCCGGATTTCAGGATTCCCTGTGGATCGCCCTGCGTTTATGAATCGGCGTAGGACGCGGTCCGATTCCGGGATCCTGCGGCCGGCCGCGTCAAAGGCGGTTCCAGGGTTTGCCATCCGGGCCGAAGAGCCTAGGGCTTTCTTGACTATGCGGTTGCCGGACCTGCTCGACCAGAACCATTTGTTCGTCGTGGAATAGAGGCCTTTGGGATTGAACCAGCGGGCCGAGTCCACGCGGGTTGGGGAAGGAGGCGGGTAAAGGTCGTCCGAATCATCTGCTTGCCCGCCGTGTCCCCCACGGGTTGGCCGTCCTCGTCCACCATGGGTTCATTGGTTTCGACGCTATCGACCGATCCCACGGCGGCCCCATTGTAAATCGTTCCATTGGCATACGCATATTCTATGAGTCCTCGACAAGGGATGATAGGGCTTCGGTTCCTTCGGGAATTTCTTTCGGTCCGCGCGGATAAACCTATCTAGGTAACCGCCCCGCTACGCATCGATGCGGGATGGAATACGGCTTTGGTTACGGACTTGTTCAAAGAAAAAACCGGAATATGGAGCGGATACCTTTCCGGTAGTCCGGACCGGGTACATCCGGTTACGGATGCGCGTCTCGATCAATCCATCTCCTACCATAATCCAAATGTTCGCGAGGACGCGTAAATGACGGCGGCCGATCCGGGCTTTTCAGCGGCGATAGACAGGGGATGATCAGGGCATGGAGATTGCCCGGCAAACTGCCAGACGTGATCTTGGCGATGGTAAAGTGGAAGATGGCTTGCGCCTATCCCCCGCTTAACGCATCAGGGAAGGCTTGAAAAGGCATCGGGACGCGGACCGGTATTCCGCCCCAGCAGCCATTCCCCCGTCCGATAATCGGCGAAGGGTCGATACCCATGAGCGCGGGTCTTGCCGCGTCCCAGGGACGCTACCGTCTTCAGCCCCGGTTCCAAGTCCACCATCCGAACCACCAGGGTGTCATTGAGGAAGTAGTACATTTCCAACGCGGTGATGTACACCACATACTTGCTGGCGTAATAGGGCGGTTTGGAGACGAAGTGTCTCAAATCGGGGTATTCCAGAATATTCAAATAGGGGTATTCCATAAGCTTGTGCCCCTTGAAGAACGCATCGGTCTTGGCGGTATCGATGACTTCAACCAGGCGGAAGGATGCGGGCGAGCAATCCTGCTCGGTTGTGTCGCAGGCGATGGGTTTGTCCGATTTCAGGGAATCGTTGAGCAGCCAATAGGCGGTGTTTTTGAGGCTTACCTCCACTTTGAACACATCACCTATTCCTGCCGTATAGTATTTCTTCTGGAAGTCGTAGTCGACTCTCGATTGCGCGAAGCCGGAAACAGCGGCCAAACCCAGCGCAGCAACAAGAATCATCATCCCGTGTTTTCCAACCCCGCAGCCGGCGAGTCGATTCATTGTATTCCCCTTAACCATAGGTAACTCCGATAGTTGTTATGAGCAGCCGTTTACTCGGGGATCAGAGCCCGGAAATCACGGCCCGACGGGGGCTCCGGTCCAATCGCGGATACGGATGGTGCGGTCGCCGAAGAGATCGACATACCCGATGGTATCAACGCCGCTCCCGACCCGTGGGTGGGTGATGGGCCCGCTCATGATAAGACTCTGATCAGGAGGTCCTTCGAACGGGTAGAAATCAGGTGCCCTATAAGGATGCGGCTTGGCCAGATCGAAGTGGATGACATAGTCGTCCTTGTAAAGCAGCTTCATGCTCGCGCTCATCACGACCACATCCTCCGCGCCGATCGGGGTCAGGAGAGTACAATCGTAGCTTTGGATGATGATTTCCCGTCCGGATTCCAGGCGTATAAGACCGGTGCTGTGGATGGTGTGGCGCGGCAAGACGTCCTGATCCGAAATCGAGTCCACGGCGGTCTCCCAGGCTTCGCCTACCCCGGACTCCACAATGCGACGCGTATTCCTTTTCCCCGACTGGCTTTCCTCCGGGAGCGCGCAATGGGCGACGCCATTGCTGTCGTAATAGGTGATGGTGTCATTGACATAAAAGTCGCGTACCGGGCTCTTATACTGGAACAGCGTGGAATCACCCGCGCATGGCCCGGCCGAGGCGGCGACCTTCGAAGCCGTTTGTGTGGCGGGGAGAAGGGAGCCATAGGCCGTGCTGAGGGGCAACGGAAGTTGGCGGACTTCGGAGTTCATGTCCTGCAATGTCTGTCCGTATTTGTTGGGGAAATCATCCCAGCCTCCGCCATTGTTTTCCGCGGACCGGCTCTTGTCGTCCGAAGTCCTTTCCGATGTGGTAAAGCAACCGGCTAATAGGATAGCGGCTAGGCAGGACAGCAAGAGAGCGAGGTTTTTCATCGGTTTGATGCGTACCCTGGTTTTATCTCTTGTCTAGAAAAGCCGAGGAAATGTTACCGGATAATATATGGGCCGAAGCGAGCCTTGATACCGAAAATACCGGTATTTGGCGCTATGGTTACACCTTCCTGGCGAAATCGCCCGGAAACCGGAATTCCAGCCCGGCTCACTCTCCACCCCTGCCAAAGGAACATGGTTACGCCCCACTATCGGGGATGCGCGCCTGATTCGGATGGGCCGCCAATGGGCACGGTTTTAGACTTAGGGCGGCCGCGGATAAACGGGGATCCGTCGGCGAGGCGACCGCTGCCCCGCCCTTGGCCATATCCGGCGGAAGGGTCCGGTTGCGCTTGCCGCCGCTGCGCGGGAACACCTGTATGTTGAACTGCACGACCCTTTCGGAGGATTGATCGGCGCGAACGAGCTCGAGAAGCTCCTCCCGCATCTTCTCCACCCGCTCGAGGATGGCCTGGTACGTGCCTTCGCTTACCGTGAGCAAGGCCGAAGACACATGGCGTTCGGATGCCGGCATGGTACTCAGGAGATGGACGGATTGGGTAAGCCAGGCTTGCTGCAAGCGGACCAGGGCGTCCTTCATCTCTTCCGGAGGCTCGAGGAAGGAATGCGTCACGCAGTAGCGTCCTTCGCGGTCTTGCGCGACCAATTCCCACTCGCAGAGATCGCGCACGTAACGTTTGATCGAGGCCGCGGTCATGGGCGGGCGGAGGAAGTCCCCCAACACCTGGTAATCGCCGCGGAAGTCGCAGACTCCGATGGCGGCGCGCACCAGAGGGTAGTTAAGGTCGAGGTAATACTTGGATTGGCTCTGATTGAGACGGCGGAAGAAGCTCCGGTTGCGGCGGAACTCGAGCTTCCGCATGGCCGCCTTTTTTTCTTCCGTATCCTTGGCATCCGTTAGCGCCACCAGCACACGCAAGAATTCGACTCCGTTCCCATCCAGGGAAAGGCCCTCGCCCATGCGCCCGATGGCTGCCGAACTGAGCTTCCGGCGGCCCTTGATCACTTCGTTGAAGAAGCCCGGATTGGCGAAACCCGCCACCCGGGCCAGCTTGCGCTGTGAGAAGCTCGGGTCCCGCGATTGCATCCAGCGGAAGCGATCCTTGATAAATGCGCGGTAGTCCAGGTACTGGTAGATGTTGGGCTCGGATACTGCATCGGCCTGTTGTACGGGGGCTGGAGTCGCGGCTTCAGCTTCGGTTTCAGCCATTATCGAAAATACCAGGAAACTGGAAAGACATTCATCATAATTCGGAGTGTTGATAAAGTATAATCCCCGGGCTGAGGCGGCTGGAGGCCCATATTTTCCGGTGCGGCTAAAACTCTGCTAATAGTTCCAAAAGTTGATCCTCAATTCATCGCTCTCAAGGTCCCGCAGGTCCCGGTTGCGGCAGCTCGGGGGCCGCGTCCAAACCGACGGTAACCGTGGCGGGCGCGTGCGGTTTCGCATCCGTATGCAGAAACCACCACGCCGCCCCGGCGGAAATCGCCAGAACCCCGGCGGCGCCTCCCACCAGCCATTTCCCCGCCCGGCCGATACGGGACTCCCGTTCCGGAGACCCGCCCTCGTCGGCCTGATCCGATCCCGCGGCGTAAAAGGCCAGCCGGCCGTCCCAGAAGTCCTGGGGGGAGACGCTCTGCCCCATGGTATCCACGGCGACCCTGGTATTCGGCCGCGTCGGGAACCAAGTCCGTTTGTAGTAGCAATTGTTCAGGACCAGTTCCCGGGTGGACAGGAGGACGGGGGTGGACGCATTGTAGAAGCGCGCATGGCTGATGCGCAGGATAGCGCCCCTATCCGCCTGGATTCCCATCCAGGGCCTCTCGTCGGGGGCGAAGCCGACCACGTCGGCGGCGATGGAAGCCACGAGATAAGGCGGATCTCCCGGATTCCCATCGACCATGAGCTTGCCTCTGACCACGATTTTCCCGCCGGGTCCGGATGCGAAATTCAGGACCGATGAACCACATATAAGGGTCGTTTGGCCGCGAGGGACGATCATACTGTCGCAAGGCATGTTGTAGGGAACCCATGCGGTCGGAGCGGACCGGCCGATCAGCGGGGGCATGATGCGAAAGCCGGCGCTGTCGCCTTGGCATTTCCCCGCGCCGTGGGCGCCGATGGCGGAAAGCGCCAGCGCCAATCCCGCCCATGCGCTCATGGGCGTCCTCATCTGCCCGCCGATCCGCACACCATCTTCTTTCGCATGACCTGTGCCCCTTTTTCCGATTCCAACCGCACTTCGTACACATAGACTCCCGATGGCCAGCCGGCATCGCCCGCCACCAGCTCATGCTCGCCCACGGTGATGGCGCCCAGTTCGCGGGACTCGACCACGCGTCCGTCGAGGGACCTCACCTGGAACCGGCCCCGCAGGGGTCCGCTCAGGCCGCCGGGCACCCGGAACCGGATTCGCGTCGTCCCGCGGAAGGGATTCGGCGCGTTCTGGTCCAATGCGAATTCGGCGGGCAGGCTGCCCGAGAAGGAGGCGATGCCGGGGGAGACTGCCTTCCCATACAGGAGGACGAACGATTGCGGGCCGGCCGCCAGGGGCAATGCGTCCATTTCCGCCGCTGGGTAAACCTTTCCGTTCCCCAGGTCCAGGAGCGCACCGGACCTGCCGGACGCGTCCGCAGCCGGGTCAACGCCGGAAAGGTCCAAGGCATAGGTCCCCGCTTCCGGGGCGACGATCTCGAGCGGGATACGCAGGCTGTCCGTTCGCGCGACCTTGCGGAAAGCCCAACCCGTCCCGTCGCCGGCCCTGAATTCCAAAGCGAGTCCCGCATCGGAGATAGGCCGCATATACGGCGTCTGCAAGAACGGCCCGGACCGGTAGAAGACGGCGCTTTGGGATCCGCCCGGGCCCGACAGGGTCATCCGCAGGGCATCGGGCGCGGGAGCCGGGGGCGCAAACCCCGGCGCCGCCGTCTTAGCAGCCGTCTTTGCGGCCGCGATCGGTGGGAAAGGCTCGCCCGAGGCCGCGCCCATCCCGTCGCGAGCGGCCGCGGCATACGGATCGAAGGCCAGGTAGGTGGGCTTGAAGGCGTAGAGAAGGTAGCCTTCGAAAGGCTGCAAGGTATCCGGCACCGGCCAGTCATAGACCGCCCGGCTTCCGGCCGCCGTATCCAGGCGCCGTAAGGCCCGCGGGAAGGAGAGCGCGGTGGAATCGGGAATCCCCAACGCGGTACGGGGAAAGGGGAAAGGCAGCGGGTTGGCGATGAGATGCCAGCCGGGCCGGTCGAAGCGGAGGGTATCCGGCTTCAATCCGGAGAACGCGGCTCCCTGCGCCTTCGGACGGAAAGGCTTGCCGGCGGCCAGCAGATATCCCTTCCCGCGTTGCAGGCGCGTCTGTCCGGTGGGCAGCAGTCCGACCCATTTGCCGGAAATGAGGGTGTCCAGCGCGAGGATCTCCCCCGCCCCGCCATCCATCCCCGCCATGACGTTCGCCCCCATCGTCGCGCCGTCGAACGGAAATCCGATGAGATGACGGAACTTCGCGTGGCGGGTCGCGAGGCGGGCCTCGATGGCCTCCAGAGAAGGTTGTTTGCCGGAAAGGGGAATCCAATGCTGATCCGGAGAGAATCGATCGAGCGGGGATTCATAGATGACGCGATAGGCATAGAGCCGGTCCGGGGCCAGGGCCACGCGCAGGGTGGACTCGACCGGAACCAGGCTGCTCGATTCCATACGGAGAGCGCCGGTGGACCCGAGAGAGAGGAGATCGGCGCGGAATCGGGGCAGCGTCGCGCGCTCCGCCGAGGTCAGGCCGGGCATGAAGACGAGGGAATCGCCTCGGAAGGCTATTGCGGCCGCAGCCGCCGGCTGGGCTGGGGCCCAGTCGGCGGGCGTCGGGAATTCCACCAACAGCGCGGCGATCGCAGACGGGGGAACGATTATCGAATACCGTCCTCCGCTTTCCGTGAATGACGCGGCCTCCCAGATCCCATTAACGGAAACCAGCGCCCGCACCAGGTCTTTGCTCTGGGGAGCCTTCGCATCCAGGCAAAGCGTATAGGGGCTCTGCGGCACCAGGCTGTCCATCAAGATGCGCCGCGCGGCTAGGATGGTAAGGCGCGTGGTATCGAGATCGGCAGGGCGGAATCTGGAGTCGAGCGCCAAGTCCCCGGGCTTCGCGGAGAAAAGGCCCAGGACGGAATCGGACCCGTGGGCCAGATTGACCATTTGGCCTCCCGGGATACGGAACTGGCGGGCGACGAAAAACAGCTGGTTGCTATCCTCGATCCCTATGGAGACGCGCAGCCAACCGGGATCGCCCGGCAGCTGGGGCAAACGGATGATTACGCGCCCTCTCATCATCCAGATCCGCTGCAAGGAATCTGATAACGGGAACTGCACCGATAGGCTGTCTCCGGGGAGCCGGCCGGGCCAGGAAAATTTCAGTGCGGCCCCGAAGGCGCCCATGGACGGATCGTCTTGCGCGGTGACCCGGCTACTGGAATCCACCGCGAGCTGATGTCCGGCAGCGCTACGCGAGAAAATGCGGGCATGGGGAAGGATCAGGCTATCGGCCCCCGGACCGAAGGTCATGCGTTCCACCAGCATGGCTTCAAATCTCCCGAGCGGGTACGGCACTGCGCCCCAGTATCCCTCGGCCGAGTCCTTCACGGGCAGGAAGCGATCGCCGCCTCGCCAGAAGTACAGGGAGTCCTTCCTGAAAACGGTCATGCCGGCATTCGGGATCCCGAAGCGGACGGTCCCCTCGCCTTCCGCCGTGGTCGAGGCCGTGAAGGCGATTTCCCGTCCCTGGTACTGGGGCATTCTCCATTTCCGGTCGGCGGGCAGGAGCTGGGATGGGCCGAAAGCGGTCATGCCCGCCCGGTTCACCGAGGAGAAAACCAAGGAGAGTCCGGGAAGCAGGGGATCGGGCGAAGCGATATCCTTCCCGCGGAAAGTGTTCTGGCCGCTCAAGGCGGGAAGGAGTTCCCGGGCCCCCGCCAGGGCATTCCGGTAAAGCGTGCTCCCGCGCGGTCCGGCAGGGCCCGGGAGGTAACCCGAATCCGCACGCGCGAAAAGGAGCGGAATGCCATCGTCCCGGTTCGGGAGGGTCAGGCTGACCACGGCGGCATTGCCATTCATGACCAAGAGGGTGTCGTTGCGGAACCAGGGCCGCACCGAATCGGGAAGGTTAGCGGAGTAAGGAAAGGGATTCGTCTTGAGGGAAAAGCTGAGCAAGCGTGGAAAAGGAGAGGGCGCCACGATCGCGCGACCGCCGGCGATGGGCAAATCCAGGCTGGTATCCCGCGGGAACAGGTTGAAGGCGGGCAAAGGCAGATCGCCGTTCCACGCTCCGTGCGCGGCATCGCCGGGGATGCGCCAATCCCACGCAACGCCGGAGTCCAGTGCCGGAGAAATGGCCGCGTTACCGGGTTGGAACAGGAGACCGGAGTTGGGGTTTTCGAATCCGTCCCAAGCGGAGTAACGGACGTTTTCCACGGCGATGGAATTTTCCGGCCGATAGGTTCCGGGCTTTATCACGAGCGGGTACCGGGCCGTACCCACTTGGGGCACGTTGTTGCGGGCGGGCGGATTTGCGAAGTAATTGTTGTGGATGGATAAAGAGGCGGTGGTCCCGCCGTCCAGGTCGAACTGGGTTCGGTTAAAGGTATTGTACCACATCTCCATGCGACCCCCCATCCTGACCGTCAAGACCTCGGGGAGGTTGAACAGGTTGTTGAACAGGGCCATGCCGCCGCTGGGCGAGTTCTCCGTCAGCGCGATGGGCCCGGTGGAGACGAACATGGAATTGACGATGGAGATGCTGATCTCGGAACTGATCGCCGCTGCCCCCATGTTCGTGAACATGCAATTCACGAGGGAGACCTTCCCAGTCCCGCCCCAAGCGAGGGCCTTGGCAGGACCCGCCGCGTCCCCCTGCAAGGTGCACCTGTCGAGGATGAGCTCATTGTTCCCGCTCATGGCGGAGTCGAAGAGCGCGCCGGACCCCTCGAGCTTAAGGGCCAGGCCGCGGAGGACGACGACTCCCCGCTGTCCTTGGATCCGCAACAGGATCCATGGGATGCGCAGCGCCGCCGTATCGGAGGGGGACATCCGCTCGAACACCAGGGAATCGCAGCCGTTGTTCGTGAGGGACAAGGTGCCCGGATTCCGATATCCTTCTCCGGTGAAGCGCACGTGCTGGACCCCGGTGGCCGGAAGCGAGGAGGACAAAGCATCCAACCCTAACCGGGAGGAGCCATCGACGATGTAGTTGTCACCCAAACTCGGCGATGCGCCCATGGCGCAGGCCGCCGCGATCAGGCTCGCGCCAAAGCGGTTACGCACGGCTGCACGGCGGCTGGAGAATTGGCGTATCGGCATGTTGAAAAATATAAGGCGGGACCCCGTAACCATCGGACGGAAGGCGGAAGTAAAAAACCCGGCGTGGGACCTGGCTTTGGCCGGAGAAAAAGCCCGATTTTATAGGGCTTCGCGAAAACGCGTATGGGTAGCGTGATGATTGCTTCCCCGATGTGTGTAACCATGGGGCGATGACCCGATGCCACGGACCCGGATGGATGGAGGCTTTCACCGGCCGTCTTTTCGATTCAATTCTTCCGGGCCGCCGCTTTTAGGAATCGGGGATGGGCGCGGTTCGATGCCGTCAACCTGCGGCCGGCCATGTCGTAGGCGGTTCCGGGTTTGGCCATCCGTGGCGAAGAGACGTTGCTTTTCCTGATTGCACGGGTGTTGGACCTCGCCGACCAGAACCATATGTTGGTCTCGAAATGGACGCCTTCGAGACTGAACCAGCGGAGCGAGTCCACGCGATCGCCGGTCAAATACCAGACCTGCTTATGGAGTTCCTCCGAGGAACTTGTCCCCACGGGCGTGCAGGCATAGGTTTTCCAATCAGAGACGCAGGTAGTCACCGCGTTCGTCTCGCCTTTGGAGAAAATGATCTTGCCCATGCCATTCGGCACAATGGAATCCTGCTGGACCAGAGTCCAGGGTCTGGTCCCCTTGCGCACCAGGACCTGGACCAAATCGTATCCTGGTTTGGCAAGGCTGCGGGAACGTGTCGTCTGTATTACGCTCTTGCCCGTCTCGTCCTCCACGGTTTCGTAGTATTCGGTGCTGTCGATCTTTCCCTCGGCCGTATAGTAGTTCGTCCCGGTCATCTGGGACCCATCAGCGGAGACAGCGACAACGTCGACGGTCCTGGTTCTCGGGCGCAAGGTATAGGTCCCGATATTGGGCCCTTTCATCTCGAAGTCTAACCAGGTTTCCTTGGCCAACATGCAGGTGCCCGGCTGATAGGCGGCCGTATAGAAGCTGCGATACGGCGGAGACGTGGGTTCCATGCCCGGACTCGCCTCCCAGCCCAAGACCAGGATGGAATCGACCTGGGCGGATTTGAGGCAGTGATCGAACGGATCGAAAATCATGCCTTGGGTAAGGCCCTGTAGGCAGCCGACTAGGGTGGTCAAAATCTTGAAGTCAATTTTCATATGCGCATTCCTGTTACCCTTCGCAATGGGTTAGTAGGGCTGCCGTTTCTTCGGGATGCGGTCCGGGTCCACGCGGATAAACTTACCTAAGCCCCTCCCTCGATACGCCCGGGTGTTCCATGGAATGCGGCTTCGATTACAGTCTCGTTCGAAAGAATCCGCAAATAATCGAATCGAAATCCTTCCGGTAGTCCGGTCCGGGTAAATCTGGTTACGCCGGGGTTTTGGCCTCGATTAGCCGCTGGCGTAGATGGATCCGGCGTAGAGTCTTAGTCGGCCGGGTCTGAAGTCGCGGCCCGCAGTGCGGCAGTCAATTCCTCCAGCTCCCGCCGCAGTTTCACTATCCGCGCGATCTCCCAGCCCGATCGGCAGACCATCGTCGCAGGCACGTCCGCAGCGCGCCGCTGC
Source organism: Fibrobacterota bacterium (assembly GCA_019509785.1). NCBI lineage: Bacteria > Pseudomonadati > Fibrobacterota > Fibrobacterota bacterium. Next base: position 19,227 of record JAEKLQ010000077.1, read on the forward strand.
AGTTCGCGGCCGGCCGCGGTCAGGCGTAGGCGCACGCTGCGCTCGTCGTCTACGCTCCGTTCCCGGCGCAGCCAGCCCTTGGCCTCCAGCTTCTTGAGCAGAGGCGAGAGCGTTCCTGAATCCAGCATCAGGCGACGGCCGAGTTCCGAAACCCCCAAGTCGTCCTCTTCCCAGAGCACGAGCAGGGCCAGGTATTGGGGGTAGGTCAGGTCCAAGGGGCCCAGCAAAGGCTGATATGCCTGGGTCATGAAACGCGAGGCCGAGTACAACGCGAAGCAGACTTGGTTACCCAGCCGCAGCGCCTCGCAGGCCTTGGCATCCAAGGCGACCGTGGGAGCCGCCTTTTCGCGGATTTTATTGCTTCGCTTCGGATTCGTCATGCATCCTCTCCATTATCGGGCCGCCTCCCCTAAATTACGAAAAGGGTCCTATTAAATGGGTATCAAATAAATTATCAACAATTAAATTGTATACAATTATATTGTGCGATATATTAAATCCAGGTAAAAGGAGAACATCATGATCGCGTCCAACCCGAAATCAAATCTTCCATCTCCCGCATCCGCCCCGATAGTCGGTATCCCTTTCCTGACCGCCGACGGCCGCAAAACCTCTTTGGGCGAATACCGCGGTCAAGTGCTCCTGGTCGTGAACGTAGCCTCTAAGTGCGGCCTCACGCCCCAGTACGATCAGTTGGAGCGCCTCCATGAAAGCTTGCAAAGAGAAGGCTTCTCGGTGTTGGGTTTCCCAGCCAACGAATTCGGGTCCCAGGAAGCGGGTACCGACACCGAGACCCGGGAGTTCGGCCGCTTCAGCTACGGATTCAGCGTCGCAACGAGCAGCTTCCCGTCGGGAGCCGCGGGGATCCAGGAGTTCTGCCGCGTCAGCTACGGAGTCACCTTCCCCGTTTTCGCCAAGATATCGGTGAAGGGCCCGGACATCCATCCGCTGTACCAGCGGCTTACCGCCGCGGTGCGCAAAGCTTGGCCCAAGCCCGACGGCACCCTCATGCCCAAGCTGGCCCAAAAGGGGCTGCTGGGAGCCGATGGCGAGATATCTTGGAACTTCGAGAAGTTTCTAATCGGCAGGAATGGCCGCGTGGTAACTCGGTTCGCGCCCGACGTGGCCCCCGACGATCCGGCCCTGCTCGAAGCCATCCGGACCGAGCTGGCCAAACCCGACCCCTCGCGCGCGGTTGCAGCCGAACCGGTCAGCTAGTGGGCGGGGGATAATAAATTCAAAACACCCGGCCGCCGGCCAACTGAATACGCAAACCCCGCACCTGATGGCGGGTCCGCAGGAAAAATGCGATTTCCGCGACCGTGAGCCGCTCGGCATTGGTGCTGGAGCGCAGTTGTAACCACTTCCCGTGGGACAAGCTGTCCAGTCGCCGTTCTCGGCGGCGTGGCGGCGTTGCTGTATTCCGACGTCATCGGCGGTTTGGTTTCAAGCACCGCGCTCACCCTGCTGGTATTATCGGTTTTATACAGCCTGGTCATGGAATGGAGGGATTCGAATCCACCCACCGGAAACAAAATGTGACGCAGAGAGTATCCTTTGGGGAGGTAAAATGAGTAACCGATTCACGGATGTCGTGACTCATATTTTAGCAGAATCATTCACTCCGAATGCTTGCAAAGTGAGTAGCCTTGGGGTCTCCATGGCATTCATAAGAATCGAAAAACACTACTTTCCAAATGAAATATTATGACTCTCTCCAAGACCCTTTCGACCTTGTCCCTGGCCGGCGCCATGGTCGCCGCCGTCGCCCTGTCCCCTTCCGATGCCGCTGCTGGCTTTGGGTTGCAGACGGTGGTCACCGGCGTCGTTGGCGGCTCGAAGGTTGTTAAGCCTGCGCCTAAGCCGCATAAGAACCACCGCGCTCACAAGTAGATGGACCGCAGCGGCAACGATTGCGGGAACAAAGGTCCGCTCCCGACTCTCGGGCTCGCGACGTCCCGTCTTCGGTAACCGGATGGCCCGGCCTTCTGGCCAAGCCTCTGTTTTAAAAGCCTCCGGGGAATCTCGGAGGCTTTTCATATTCAGGGTTCGATAGGAAATCCAAACCCGATCCACCCGAGGCTTGAACGGCCATTGGAGATAAGGGCTGCGCCACCCGTAAAGCAATCCAACGGTGCGGCGCGAACCCGCGATTGCGGGCCCCCTCCAACGGCCATCCTATCGATTCAATTCTTCCGGGCCCCTATCAATTTGAACCGGAGTTGTGCGCGGTCCGGATTCGAGACCTTGCGTCCGGTTACATCAAAGGAGGTTCCCGGGTTGGCCATCCGGAGCGAAGAGACCCCGGCTTTCCCGGCTATGCGGGAGCCGGACCTGCTCGACCAGAACCATTTTTCAGTCATGATATGGACGCCATTTTTATTGATGTACTGGAGCGAGTCTACGCGTCCGCCGGTCAAATAATAGGCTTTAGTAAACTGTGCGTCTTGGGACTTGGTTACTACGGGCGTGCAGGTATAAGTCTTTCCCGTCGAGACGCAGGTGGTCACCGCGATCACGTCGCCCGTGGAGTAAATGACCTTGCCCGCGCCGTTCATCACCACGGAATCCTGTTCGGTCAGGGTCCAAGGTCCGGTCCCCTCGCGGTGCCGGACCTGGAGCAATTCGTATCCGGGTTTTGCCAGGCTGGAGGTCCGGGTCGTCCACGTCACCTTATTGCCCATTTCATCCGTCACGGTTTCTATGGCATCGCTGCTGTCCATCCCTCGAGTTCCCGGCATTGCCGTCCCGGCCGTATAGTAATTCGTCCCTTTGCTCTGGGTCCCGTCGCTGAAATCTCCGACATAGTCGGTGGTCTTGGTTCCTGGGCGCAAGGTATAGGTCCCGATATTGGGCTTGTCCATCCAGTAGCCTAGGTAGAAGTCCTTGGCCAGCATACACGTACCTGGATGATAGGTGGCCGTATAAAGGCTGCGATAGGGCGGAGGCGTGGGTGCCATGTCCGGATCCATAACCACGGTCCATTCCTGCGTTGAATCGACCTTGGCGGATTCTACGCAGTTATCGAACGGTTCGTAGATCATGCTTTGGGATCGGCCCATGAGGCAACAGACAATGGTGGTTAAAATTTTGTAGTCGACTTGAATACGCATATTCTAAGAGTCCTTGAAAGGGAATGCTTGTGCTCTCGCGGGGAGAAAACCTACCCAGGATACTCTCCCGATATGCGAAGGGTGATGGATGGAATTCGGCTCTGGTTACGGCCACGCGGTCAAAAAAACCGGAAAATCGAATCGAAGCACTTCTGGTCGTCTGGTCCAGGTACAATTGATTACTATGCGCGCCTTAAATAACCCATCTCGCGCCTTAGCGACGAGCCTTACACCTGGAGAATGATGACTCCGTCCCCGAGGCATTGCAGGAGGTGGCGAAATACAAAGCGCAACTCGAAATTCGATCTCATTTTGAAGCAGGCCAAACATGCGTCCATGGCCGAAATCCAGACGGTTGGCGTGGCCCGGTCTGTCTCCCTATCCGCCCCTGAAGTACTTGTAATCGGAGTCAGTTTACGTCCCGAACGACGCGGACCGGGAAGCCCGTGTTCTTGTGGTGGAAGAGCCTGTCGAAAAAACTCTTGTTGCAGTCGAGATAGCGGTGCCATGCCCGGACGGAATCGTATTCCGTGGAACTCCACAAGTAAGTAAGGATTTGCTCTTCGAAAAGGCTGTAATAACTGCCGCCCCAATGGCGAAGCCCGCCGGGAAGGGCTGAAAATCCGCTCGTATTGTTTTTACTCTGGTCGTTTCCGATCGCCCCCTCCAGCGTGGAAGAACACCAATCCCCTTCTGTCGCCATCGACTTGGCGATCCGATTACCCTTCGTTGTTCCATCATAGTTGTATCCGCCCGCGATCAGGTAGTTCTGCAATGTATCCCAATCCGCATCGGTGGGTACGCGCCAGCCTTTGGGGGCCAGTTTACCGGTATGGACGGCATACCAGTTGTAGAACAAACCGTATTTCGCCTTTCGGGGAGAACCGCCTCCGTATATCCCGTAGGCCGGCGTTGACGAACCGGTCAAGTATATATTCAGCCAAGAGGCGCTATCAGGCACATTGGTAATCGGCGTCCCGTCGTCGTACTTCGTCGTTTTCAGATTTTCGATGGTCCACTCCTGATGGCCGAACCGGACGGTCCGATACGAATTCCCGTCGACGTCCCTTATAGTTCCGGTCATTAACGGAGCCATGGTAATCCTTATGGCGGAGGTATCCGGGCTCGACATCGGCAGGCGATAGAGCAGGTATCCCGCTTTGCTGAAGATAAGGGCGTCATCGATCCTCGCGCCTGCTCCCGCCTCCTTTACCGGCGAGCCCCCTTTCCCGGATGAATCCGTACCGCGATGTGGGATCAGGCCGGATCGGTCCGTGAACGAGTATTCCTTGTCTTTGATCGTGATGCGATGGATGTGCATGCCGTCGGAAAAACGAGGCAGCGATATAGAACGTTCTTCTGGTGATACGACTTGGCCGTGCGCTACGACAACGGCTCCATCGATATCCAGCGCCTCCACCCGGACCGCCACGGATTTTTCCACGTTTAAAACCAGCCGGTTATCCTTGAGGAGAAAAGGGAAATCAGTCCCGGATCCGGCCAGCGTGAAGCTCCCGTCCAAGCCCGTCCGGGTCGCAAGGTTGGCTTTCCCAAGCCGAACCATCACGTCCTCGATGCCCCGTCCTTCTTTGTCGCTTACTTTCCCGGTAATGTTTATGGATTGCGCCCAACATGATGCGGCCAACGCCAAAAGCGCCGGGATCGTCATTCTAGTTATCCCGCACCAACCGTACCGATAGTCCGTAAACCTTGGTAAAAGCACTGCTTTCCATGCCGTTTTTATGGTAATAGAGGCCACGTATCTTCACGAAATTCGAATCCTGCTTGGTGGAGGTCCACCAGAAGGCATACCAATTTCGATAGTAGGTTTCGCCTGCATAATCGCAATACCCATTCGGCTTGCCTGAAAAGCCTGTGGCATTATTGGCCAGCGTATCGTTGCCGATCGCTCCCGAGTCCGCGCTCGGAAGCCAATCCGTGTTGGCCGCCAGGGATTTCGCGATCTTGTTTTCGCCCGTGGTACCGTCGTAATTGTATCCGCCGGCTATAAGATAGGCCTCCAACGTATCCCAATCCGCATCTGTGGGTACATG
>JAEKLQ010000078.1 GCA_019509785.1 Fibrobacterota bacterium
GCCGACCAAGAAGAAGATCTACACCGTGATCCGTTCCCCGCACATCGACAAGACGTCGCGGGAACAGTTCGAATCGCGGACTCATAAGCGCCTCATCGACATCATCGACTCCACCCCCCAGACCATCGACTCCTTGATGAAGCTCGATCTGCCTGCCGGTGTGGAAGTGGAAATCAAGGTGTAACATGCTGGGACTAAAAGGCAAAAAATTGGGGATGACCCAGATATTCAACGACGCCGGCGAAGCCGTCGCCGTGACCGTCATCGAATTGCCCCCGGCCACCGTCCTGGAGCAAAAGACCAAAGAGAAGCACGGGTACACCGGCGTCAAGGTGGCTTCGGGCAAAGGCAATGAAAAGCGCATGAGCAAGGCCGAAGCCGGCGTGTTCAAGAAGGCCAACGTGGCCGCCGCCAAGTGGCTCACCGAGATCCGTCTCGATGACACCAAGGAATTCGAAGTGGGCAAGACCCTCGACGTCTCCATCTTCGCCGATGCGAAGAAGGTGACCGTCATCGGCACCACCAAAGGCCGCGGCTTCGCGGGTACCATCAAGCGCCATAAGTTCCAGCGCGGTCCTTCCACCCACGGTTCCCAGAACGTCCGCCAGCCCGGCTCCATCGGCGCGCATACCTATCCGGGCCGCACCTTTCCCGGCCAGCGCATGGCCGGTCATCATGGCGACCATCGCCAGACCACCAAGAACCTGGTCGTGGTCAAGATCGACGCGGAAAAGAACCTGCTGTTCGTCCGGGGCGCGGTCCCCGGCGCCACGAACGGCGAAGTTATCGTGAGGAAGCAGTAATCATGGCAAAAGCGAAGCTCCATGCCGCGAACGGCGCGTACAAGTCGGAAATCGACCTGCCCGCCAGCCATTTCGAGGCCCCGGTCAGCGAAGCCGCGATGTACAACGCCGTTGACGTGTACATGGGCAACCAGCGCCAGGGAACGCATAAGACCAAGAACCGTTCGGAAGTTTCCGGCGGCGGTAAGAAGCCTTGGAAGCAAAAGGGCACCGGCCGCGCGCGCCAGGGCTCGAACACCGCTCCCCAATGGGTGCGCGGCGGCAAGGCCCATGGCCCGCTTCCCCATCTCTACAAGCGCGACATCAACAAGAAGGTGAAGCGCCGCGCCCTGCTCTCGGCCCTCACGGTCAAGGCCAACGAGTCCTGCGTGTACGTCATCGAGAGCCTGGCCCTGTCCGCGCCCAAGACCAAGGATTTGGTCAAGCTGCTGGCGGCCGCCAATCTCACCGGCAAGAAGAACCTGATCGTGATCCCCGAGGCGGATGAGAATCTGCTGCTGGCGGCCCGCAACATCCCTACCGTGATGGTGCAGCGCGTCTGGGATCTGAACACCTACAGCCTGCTCAACGCCGATAACGTGATTTTCACGGATGCGGCGGTGAAGGCCCTCACTTCCAAGCCGGAGACCGCGAAAGCGGCCGGCGCGAAAGCGTAAGGGATAAAGCATGAAAGCCACCAAAGATATCCTGGACTTCCCGTGGATGACGGAAAAGTCCACCGCCATCCGGTCGACCGCGAATCAGTACGTCTTCAAGGTGAAGACGAACGCCAACAAGATCGAGATCAAGCAGGCCATCGAAGCCCGCTTCCAGGTCAAGGTACTGTCGGTCAATACCGTCAACGTGCAGGGCAAGTTGAAGCGCACCCGGGGCATCCTCGGACGCCGCAACGACTGGAAGAAGGCTATCGTCCGTCTCCAAGAGGGCGATACCATCAAGGAACTCGAGTAAGGGAAGCGGAGTAAGCCATGCCATTGAAGACATATCGCCCGCTGACCGAAACCCAGCGGTACAAGCAGACCCTCGATTTCTCCGAGATCACGACGAATGAGCCGTATAAGCCGCTCACGTTCGGACAGCGCGAGAAAGCCGGTCGCAACAACCGCGGCATCATCACCATGCGCCGCCGCGGCTCGGGCCACAAGCGCCTCTTGCGCCTGGTCGATTTCAAGCGCGCCCGCCCCGGCATCAACGCCGTGGTAGAGACCATCGAATACGATCCGAATCGTTCGGCCAACATCGCGCTCATCCGCTACATCGACGGGCAGCGCGCCTACATCATCGCCCCGGACACCGTGAAGGTGGGCCAAATCCTGGTGAACAAGGAAGACGCCGCCCTCGAGCCCGGCAACGTGTTGCCCCTCGGGAAGCTGCCCCTCAACACCTTCGTCCACAACGTGGAACTCAAGCCCGGTCGCGGCGGCCAATTGGCCCGCGCCGCCGGCACCCAGTGCGAAATCGTCGCCCGCGAAGGCGACATGGTCCACTTGAAGCTTCCCTCCGGCGAAATCCGCATGATCCGCTCGGAATGCAAGGCCGTAATCGGCCGCGTGGGCAACGTGGATTACAACAAGATCGTCTCCGGTTCCGCCGGCCGTTCCCGTTGGCTGGGCAAGCGCCCGAAGGTCCGCGGCGTGGCCATGAATCCCATCGACCATCCCATGGGCGGCGGCGAAGGCAAGACTTCGGGCGGCGGCCATCCGGTTTCGCCCTGGGGCAAGAAGGCTAAGGGCAAGAAGACGCGTAACAACAAGCGGACTGACAAGTTCATCGTCAAGCACCGTCCGAAGAACAAGGCATAAGGAACACCAAGATGTCGAGATCGCAGAAAAAAGGCGCGTTCGTGGACAGCCACCTTCTGAAGAAGGTGAAAGACGCGGGCCCCGGCGCCAAGAAGACGGCCATCAAGACCTGGAGCCGCCGGTCGATGATTTCCCCCGAGTTCGTGGGGCAGACCATCGCGGTGCACAACGGGAAGACCTTCATCCCGGTGTTCGTCTCCGAAAACATGGTCGGGCACAAGCTGGGCGAGTTCGCGCTTACCCGCACGTTCCGCGGCCACGTGAAAACCGAAAAGGCCAAGCCGGCCGGCCCCGCCGCGGGCGGACCGAAGAAGTAAGGGAAGGATCATGGAAGCGATCGCTAAAGGCAAGTATATGCGCTCCTCCACCAACCGCATGCGGCAGGTGGCGGATATGGTCCGCGGCAAGCCCGTGGACGACGCGCTGGCTCTCCTCTTCGGCCTGGGCGCCAAGAAGAAGAGCGCCCGCATGGTCGAGAAGGTGCTGAAGTCCGCTGTCGCCAATTACGGCGTCAAGGGCGAAGCCACCGGCAACAAGGCCAAGAACCTGAAGGTGAAGACCATCGTCGTGGACGCTGGCCCTCTCATCAAGCGGATCCGCGCGCATGCGCAGGGTCGCGCCAACCGGATCGAGAAGAAACTGAGCCACCTGACCGTGGTTGTGTCGGATTAATCGGAGGAAACCTTGGGACAGAAAACACACCCCGTAGGATTCAGGCTCGGCGTCATCAAGACCTGGAATTCCAGGTGGTACGCCGAAAAGAGCTTTGCGGACCTGCTGTACGAAGACATGATGATCCGCCGCTACCTCAACAAGCGCCTGGGCCATGCCAGCTTGTCGAATGTGGGCATCGAGCGCACCGTCAAGGAAGTCACCGTGAACATCTTCACGGCGCGTCCCGGCGTTGTCATCGGCAAGAAGGGCGAAGAGGTCGAACGCATCAAGGGCGAGCTCCAGCATTTGACCGGCAAAGAGATCTACATCAACATCCGCGAAATCAAGCGGCCCGAGGTGGATGCCAAGCTGGTCGCCGACAACATCGCCCGCCAGCTCGAGAAGCGCGTCGCTTTCCGCCGCGCCATGAAGAAGGCCGTCTCCAGCGCCATGCGCTTGGGCGCCCTCGGCATCAAGATCCAATGCGGCGGCCGTCTCGGCGGCGCCGAAATCGCCCGCGTCGAGAAGACCCGCGACGGACGCATTCCCTTGCAGACGCTGCGCGCCGACATCGATTACGCGCAGGCCCGCGCGGAAACCACCTACGGCACCATCGGGGTCAAGGTGTGGATCTTCAAGGGTGAAATCATCAAGAGGGAAGAGATTCCCTCTGCAGACCAGAACGAAAGGGCGGTAGCCTAAAATGCTGAGCCCCAAGAGAGTCAAGTATCGCAAGACAATGCGCGGCAAGATGAAGGGTGTCGCGCCCCGCGGGACCGAGTTGTCTTTCGGCGAATTCGGAATCCAGGCCCTCGAATCGGCTTGGATCACCAACCGCCAGCTGGAGGCCGCGCGCGTGGCCATGACCCGCAAGATCAAGCGCGGCGGCAAGGTTTGGCTGCGCGTGTATCCGGACAAGCCCTTCACCAAGAAGCCGGCGGAAACCCGCATGGGTTCCGGTAAGGGTAACGTGGAAGGCTGGGTCGCCGTGGTACTGGCCGGCCGGATGATTTTCGAAATGGGCGGCGTAGAGCGTGATCTCGCCATGGAAGCCCTCCGCGTGGCCGCGCAGAAGCTGCCGCTACGCATCAAGATTTGCGAGGTGGACAAAAATGGCTAAGGCGAAGGCCCGGGAAATCCGGGAAATGGCGGCGGACGCCATCGCGACGAAGGTCAAGGAGATGGAGGCCAACCTGTTCGACATGCGTCTGCAGGCGAGCCTGGGCAAGCTGGAGAACACGGCCCTGCTGAATACCACGCGCAAGGACATCGCGCGTGCGAAGACCATCCTGAAGCAAAAGGAAACCACCGCTAAATAGCGGGGGCGAGGAACCATGGAAGAAAGAGCGAGCAGGAAGACCCGCACAGGGATCGTCACCAGCGACAAGATGGACAAGACCGTCACCGTCGCGGTGGTCAACCGTAAGTCCCATCCCGTCTATGGCAAGACCTTGACCACTACGGTCAAGCTCAAGGCCCACGACGAGCAGAACGACGCGAAGGAAGGCGACACCGTGGAAATCATGGAGACGCGCCCCCTGAGCAAGACTAAGCGTTGGCGCTTGATCCGCGTTGTCGAGCGGAAGAAATAAGGTAGGCAAGGGAAAATGATCCAGCAGCAGACCCGACTGAATGTCGCCGACAATTCCGGCGCCAAGGAAGTCATGTGCATCAAGGTGCTCGGCGGTACGCGTAAGCGTTACGCCAGCCTGGGCGATATCATCGTGGTGTCCGTCAAGTCGGCCACCCCGACCGCCGGCGCCAAGAAGGGCTCGGTCCAGCGCGCCGTGGTGGTCCGTACCACCAAGGAAGTCAAGCGTAAGGACGGCTCGGCCATCCGCTTCGGCGACAACGCCGTGGTCATCATCAACGAAGCCAACGAGCCGAAGGGCTCCCGCATCTTCGGACCGGTTGCCCGCGAACTCCGCGAGAAGCAATTCATGAAGATCGTCTCGCTGGCGCCGGAGGTCATCTAATCATGGCTTTGAAACTGAAGAAGCAGGACACCGTCAAGGTGATCTCGGGCAAGTCCAAAGGCCAGACCGGGCGTATCATCGCCGTCGTCGCCAAGGATCAGACCGTGATCGTCGAAGGCGTGAACAAGGCCAAGAAGCATCAGAAGCCCGGCAAGGGCGGCGCCAATGACAAGGGCGGGATCATCGAGAAGGAAATGCCGGTGCACATCTCCAATGTGATGCTGGTGAACAAGGGCAACGAACCCGTGAAGGTGCGCAAGACCGTCCAGAACGGCAAGCGCGTCCGCGTGGAAAAGAAGTCCGGCAAGTCGATAGACTAGGCGGGAAGAAGAAATGAACAAGCTCAAGGACAGATACCTGAAGGAAATCGTTCCGGCCCTCCAGAAGGAGCTCGGCCTGAAGAACGTCATGGAAGTGCCGCGTCTCGAGAAGATCGTCCTGAACATGGGCGTCGGCGAGGCCACGGGCAACCAGCGCCTCATCGAGGAAGTGGTCACCACCCTCGGGGCCATCACCGGCCAGAAGGCGGTGCCGACCCGTTCCAAGAAGGCGATTTCGAATTTCAAGATCCGCGAGGGCCTGGCCATCGGCGCCAAGGTCACCTTGCATGGCGAGAAGATGTGGGATTTCCTGGAACGCCTGATTACCATCGCCTTGCCGCGCGTGCGCGATTTCCGCGGCATCCCGAAACGCGGCTTCGACGGCAACGGGAATTACACGTTCGGCGTCAAGGAACAGATCATGTTCCTGGAAATCAACTACGATAAGATCAGCCAACTTTTGGGTATGGATATCAGCCTCGTGACCAGCGCCAAGAACGATGAGGGCGCCCGCGCGCTCCTAAGCGCGCTGGGCATGCCGTTCCGTAAGTAAGGGGTAGGAGAGGATACATGGCAAAGCGTTCGATGATCGAGAAGCAGAAGCGGACCCCGAAGTTCACGGTGCGCAAGTACAACCGTTGCCGCCGCTGCGGCCGGCCCCGCGCCTATATGCGCAAATTCGGCTTGTGCCGCATTTGCTTCCGTGAATTGGCCCTTCAGGGCGAGATCCCCGGCATCACCAAGGCATCTTGGTAATCCGGCACATGGGTTTTAAGACTGGGAATGAAGGAAAGAGAGTAGCATGAGCGGAATCACAGATCCCATCGGCGATATGCTGACGAGAATCCGGAACGCCACCCGCGTGGGCAAGCGCATCGTCGAGATGCCCTCATCCAGCGCCGGGAAGTGGCCAAGATCCTCGTCCGCCGGAACTTCGTCCAGAAGTTCGTCATTCTGGACGACGGCAAGCAGGGCACCATGAAGATCCTGCTGAAATACACGGATGGCCAACCGGCCATCCAGGGCATCCAGCGCGTGAGCCTACCCGGCCGCCGCACTTATGCCCGCGCCACCGGTCTGCCCCGGGTCATGAACGGCCTGGGCATGGCCATCGTATCGACGTCCAAAGGTCTCCTCACCGACTACGAAGCGCGTGAGCAGAACATCGGCGGCGAAATCATCTGCAAGGTCTGGTAGAGGTAATCATGTCGCGAGTAGGCAAATCGCCCGTCAAGATCCCCGCCGGGGTGAAGTTCACCATCAACGGGCAAGTCGTTAACATCGAAGGTCCCAAGGGCAAGCTGTCCTTGACGATCCACGAGCGTATCAAGGTCCAGAAGGAAGAGGACACCCTCGTCCTGGTCCGGGAGACCGATTCGGGCACCGATAAGGCCCTGCATGGGACTTCCCGCGCCAACCTGAACAACGCCGTCACCGGCGTGTCCAAGGGTTTCTCCAAGGAACTCGAGATCAGGGGCGTGGGTTATCGCGGCGAGCAGAAGGGCAAGGCCGTGAACCTGCTCCTCGGCTACTCGCATCCCATCGTGTATACCCCCCCGGCCGGCGTCAACGTCAAGATGGACGGCAACGTGAAAGTAGTGGTGGAAGGCATCGATCGCCAGGCCGTAGGCCAGGTGGCGGCTACCATCCGCGGCTTCAAGCCCCCGGAACCCTACAAGGGCAAAGGCGTGCGCTATATGAATGAAGTCGTGATCCAGAAAGAAGTGAAGAAGTCGTAAGCCCGGTGCTTATGACTAGGAGAGGATGAAGAACCATGTTCGCGGATAAAGCGCTGATTCGCCGTACCGGACGTATCGCCCGGCACGACCGGATCCGGAAGAAGATCGATGGCACCGCCGCCCGCCCGCGCCTGAGCGTGCGCCGCAGCCTCAGCCATATCTATGCCCAGATCATCGACGACGTGAGCGGCAAGTCGTTGCTGAACCTGTCTTCCTTGTCCCCGGAGGTCAAAGCGGCCTCCGAAGGCAAGAAGAAGACCGAAGTCTCCAAGGAACTCGGGAAGCTGGTGGCCCAGAAGGCCATCGCCGCCGGGATCAAGAACGTCGTGTTCGACCGCGGCGGATACCTTTTCCATGGCCGCGTGAAGGCCGTTGCGGATGCCGCCCGCGAAGCCGGATTGGAGTTCTGATGAATCAAGGTATGCAGAATCAGGGTCGCCAGGATCGCGAACCCGTCGACAAGGAATACCAGGAGAAGGTCGTGGCCATCAACCGCTGCGCCAAGGTCGTGAAGGGCGGACGCCGCTTCTCGTTCAACTCCATCGTGGTGATCGGCAACGGCAAGGGCCGCGTCGGCATCGGTTCCGGCAAGGCCAACGAAGTCGCCGAAGCCATCCGCAAGGCCACCGAGAACGCCCACAAGAACCTGGTGGACGTGATCATCCAGAACAAGACCATCCCGCATGAAGTCAACGTGCGCTTCGGCGCGGCGAAGATTTTCATGAAGCCGGCCTCGCCCGGTACCGGAGTTATCGCCGGCGGCGCCGCCCGCGCGGTGCTAGAATTGGCCGGCGTCCATGACGTGCTCACCAAGAGCATCGGGTCGACCAATCCGCATAACGTGGTGAAGGCCGTCCTGCTCGGGCTGCAAATGCAGCGCGGCAAGAAGGAATTCGCCTTGCTCCGCCAGGTCGTGAAGGCTTAAAGAGCGTAAGAGGAAACAGACAAATGTCCAAATTGAAAATCACCCAGCTGATCAGCGAGGTCCGCTCTTCCATCAAGCAGAAGCGCACCTTGGAAGCCTTGGGCCTTCGCGGGATCCGCAAGAGCGTGACCCGGGAAAAGTCCCCGACCCTGGACGGCATGGTCCGGGTCATCGCCCATCTCGTTAAGGTCGAGGAAGTCAAATGAAGTTGAACGAACTCCGCCCCAAAAAGGGCTCGCGCAAGAAGCGTTTCAAGGTCGGCCGCGGTCCGGGTTCGGGCCTGGGCAAGACCGCCGGGCGCGGCGGCAAGGGCCAGACCGCGCGCAAGAGCGGTCCTGTAGGCGCGGCCTTCGAAGGCGGCCAGATGCCCCTGCAGCGTCGCGTTCCCAAGGTGGGCTTCAACTCCCATTTCCCCGAGGGTCCGCAGGTCGTGAACCTGGGCGATATCGAGAAGCGCTTCGAAGCTTCGGCCACCATTTCGGCCGTCGAGCTCGCAGCCAAAGGTCTTATCCGCTACGCCTCGCGGCCCGTCAAGGTCCTGGCCAAGGGTAAGCTCACCAAGGCCCTGACCATCAAGGCCGCGCAATTCAGCGATACCGCCAAGGCCGCTATCGAAGCCGCCGGCGGGAAAGCCGAAGTCATCGTGGCTACGAGAGGAAAGGCCGTCTAAGGTGCAGGCGCTGCAAGGATTTTTGAATATCATGAAGATCAAGGATCTACGCGATAAGATCCTCTTCACGATGGGACTCCTCGCGATTTATCGCCTGGGCGGGTTCGTGCCGCTTCCCGGCATCAACAGCACCGCCATCGCGGAGTTCTTCTCCAAGAATTCCAACAACCTGTTCGGCTTGTACAACACCTTCGTGGGCGGGGCGCTGCAACGCGCCTCCGTCTTCTCGTTGGGGATCATGCCCTACATTTCCTCATCCATCATCATCCAGTTGATGGGAACGGTGGTGCCTTCCATCGCCCAGCTCCAGAAGCAAGGCAATGAAGGCCGCGCCAAGCTGAACCAATGGACCCGTTACGGGACCATCGTCATCAGCGCGTTGCAATCCTTCGGCGTCGCCACCTGGTTGGGCAGCCAGGCCACCCCCACCGGCCAGAGCCTCTTGGCCGCCGGCGTGGGCCATTGGTCCTTCAGCCTGCTGACCGTCCTCACCCTCACCACCGGCACCATCTTCATCATGTGGTTGGGCGAGCAGATCACCTCCCGCGGCATCGGCAACGGCATCTCGCTGATCATCTTCATCGGCATCATGGCGCAAATGCCCCGCGCCATTTTCAGCGAAGCCGAAATGGTGCTTTCCGGCGAGCGCAGCGTACCCATGGAAGCGGTCATCCTGGCCGTGGTCCTGGCCATCATCGCCTTCATCATCTACATCGATCAGGGCACCCGCCGCATCCCCCTGCAATCGCCCAAGCGCGTGGTCGGGCGCAAGATAATGGGCGGCCAATCGTCCTTCCTGCCCTTCAAGGTCAACACGGCCGGCGTGATGCCGGTGATTTTCGGTTCGGCCATCATGTTCGTCCCGGCCCAGTTGGCCTCCTACTTCCCGAACATCAGCTTGGCGCAAAACTTCGGCGAAGCCTTCCTGCCCGGCCATTGGGTCTACTCCGTCGTGTTCACCGTGCTAATCGTCTTCTTCAGCTACTTCTACACGGCCATCATGTACAACCCGAAGGACATCGCCGAGAACCTCAAGAAGTCCGGCGGCTTCATCCCGGGCGTCCGCCCCGGCCGTCGCACGGCCGAGTTCATCGACCAGATCCTCACTCGCGTCACCTTGCCGGGAGCCATCTTCCTGGCGGTCATTTCGGTTGGTCCGCTGTATCTGAAGCAGGCCATGAACATGCAATTCTATATCGGCGGGACCAGCGTACTGATTGCCATCGGCGTCGCGTTGGAAACCCTGCGGCAATTCCAAACCCATCTGCAGAACCAGCACTATGAGGGCTTCATGCGGAAGGGCAAGATCCGCGGCCGGAGAGGATTCTAAGTGTCCAAACAAGAAGGCATCCAGGTTGAGGGCCGCGTGCTCGAAGCCCTACCGAACGCAATGTTCAAGGTAGAGCTCGACAACGGGCACGTCATCCTGGCCCATATTTCGGGAAAAATGCGGAAGAACTATATCCGTATTTTACCGAATGACAGGGTTTTGCTAGAATTGTCGCCCTACGATCTGTCGCGGGGGCGGATCACCTACAGGCATAAGTAAGGATTGAACCATGAAAGTCAGGGCTTCCGTGAAACCGCGTTGCGAACACTGCAAGATTGTGCGTCGCAAAGGGGTTATCCGCATCATTTGCAAGAAAAACCCCCGTCATAAGCAGCGTCAGGGCTAAGGCCCGTCCGATCGCAGGAGATAAGAAACAGTGACCCGTTTAGCTGGCGTCGATATTCCGAACAACAAGCGCACCGAAATCTCGCTGACCTACATCTTTGGCGTGGGACGCAAGTCCGCCATGGACATTTGCAAGAAGGCGAATGTGGATGGGGCCAAGAAGGCGGGGGACCTGACCGATGACGAGATCGGCAAGCTCCGCCGCGCCATCGAGTCCGGCTACCAGGTCGAAGGCGATCTGCGCGCCCAGGTGGGCATGAACATCAAGCGTCTGGTCGATATCCAGTGCTACCGCGGCATCCGCCATCGCAAGGGCCTGCCGGTCCGCGGCCAGCGCACCAAGACCAACGCGCGCACCCGTAAGGGCCCGCGCAAGACCATGGCCAACAAGAAGAAGTAAAAGGCGGGGGCTTAAGGCCCCACCCGGTTTAGCGGCCCCGATGACGGCGCCGACCATTGAATAAACGAGGAATCCAGATGGCAGACGAAAAAGCGAAACCCGAAGAGAAGAAGGCTCCCAAGGCGCCGGCGGCCAAGGCCGCTGCCGAAGGCGATGCCGCTCCCGCCAAGGGCGCTGCCGAAGGCGCAGCCAAGGAAGAGGGCGCCGAGGGTGAGAAGGCCAAGGCCAAGAAGAGCAAGCGCAAGGTGGACGTGCAGGGCGCCTGCACCGTCAAGGCCACCTTCAACAACACCATCATTTCCATCATGGACGTCCGCGGTAACGTGGTTTCCTGGGGTTCGCCCGGTAAGGTCGGCTTCAAGGGTTCCCGCAAGAGCACTCCTTTCGCGGCCCAGGTCGCGGCGGAGTCGGCTGCCAACGCCGCCATCGAAATGGGCATGCGCAAGGTCGACGTCCGCGTGAAGGGCGCCGGAGCCGGCCGCGAATCGGCCATCCGCGCTTTGAAGGCCGCGGGCATGGATATCATGTCCATCAAGGACGTGACCGGAGTCCCGCACAACGGCTGCCGCCCCAAGAAGCGTCGCCGCGTCTAACCTGGTCCCGTAGTTAATCAGAGGTTTCTCGACGATCATTGTCGAACAAACACCGTAAGGATAGAGGTATACAGGATGAAATGGAAAGCGCTCCACATGCCGAAAGGCATCGTCAAGGAAAAAGGGGACTCGAAGTACGGCAAGTTCGTGATCGAGCCCTTCGAGCGCGGCTGGGGCATCACCGTGGGCAACGCGCTGCGTCGCGTACTGCTCTCGAGCCTCCAGGGCGCCGCCGTAGTCTCGGTCAAGAGCGAAGGCGTGCAGCATGAATTCTCCACCCTCGAAGGGGTGAAGGAAGATTTCTCCGAGATCATCTTGAACATCAAGCAGCTCCGCGTGAAGCTTCTCTCGGACGAGGACGCGACCTTGCGCCTGGATATTTCCGGCGAAGGCGAAGTCCGCGGCGAGCATATCGAAGCCAACCCGGACGTGCAGATCCTGAATCCCGAGTTGCACATCGCGACCCTGGGCAAGAACGGCAGCCTCACCATCGAGATGCGCGTCTCCGACGGCCGCGGCTACGTGATCTCCGACGAACTGAAGCGCGAAGACGATCCCATCGGCGTGATCCCGATCGACGCCAACTTCTCGCCGGTGACCAAGGTCGCCTACGAGGTTTCGGACACCCGCGTGGGCCAGCGCACCGATTTCAACCGCCTGGAGATGGACGTCTGGACCGATGGCAGCATCGACCCGGAAGACGCCATGGCCTATGGCGCCAAGCTCCTGGTCGACCACCTGGAGATGTTCATCAACTTCGAAGGCGACCTTGAAGCCGCCGAAGAAGTGGTGAAGGACGAAGAGAAGGAACGCATCCGCCAGCTGCTCAAGATGCGCGTGGACGAGCTCGAGCTCTCCGTACGCTCCAGCAACTGCCTGCGTTGCGCCAACATCCATACCATCGCCGACCTGGTCCGCAACCAGGAATCGGAAATGCTCAAGTACAAGAACTTCGGCCGCAAATCGCTGATCGAGCTGAACGAAGTGCTGAGCAATATGGGTCTGTCCTTCGGGATGGACGTGGATTACTATCTGGGCGACGAGAAGTAAAGAATAGGGTTCAGGGTAAAGGGTACAGGGTTAAGGGTAATGATGGGATAGGACTCGTGGCGCGAAGCGCCAACCCTGTACCCTGAACCCTATACCCTTTACCCTTCTCATTTCACGAAGAAAAGATTCGGAGTTAGTCATGTCTCGACATGGTGTAGTTGGAAAGCGGCTCAGCCGCAATGTGGGCCATCGCAAGGCCCTGCTGAAGAACCTGGCCACCTCGGTGATCGCCCAAGGTTTGAGCGAAGAGCCCATGGAACGCCATGTGGTGACCACGGTGACGAAGGCCAAGGCCATCCGCGGCCTGGTCGAGCGCCTGATCACTTACGCGAAGAAGGGCGACCTCGCCGCGCGCCGTCAGGCCGCGCGCTTCGTCACCCAACCCAAGGTGCTGTCGGGACTCTTCGACACTCTGGCCCCCCGCTACGCCAAGCGCGCCGGGGGTTATACCCGCGTGCTGAAGCTTTCGGGCAACCGCGTAGGCGATGCCGCGCAGATGGCGGTCATCACCTTGGTCGAGGAAGAAGTCGCCCCCAAGACCCGGAAAAAGGCTCCGGCCAAGCCCGCCAAGGCCAAGGCCGAAAAGAAGGTCGATATCACCAAGGCGGAAGCGCCTGCCGCCGAGGGCGCCGCCCCCGCCGCTGGAACCCCGGCCGCTTAATCAGCCAAGATTGGGGCCCGCGCAAGCGACCCCCGATACGTCCTCATTGTCAAAGCCCCCGCCCATAGCGGGGGCTTTTTCGTTTCCGCACCTCTCACGCTTGGTCCGGCCGCGACCCGGATGCAAGCAACCCGTCCCGAGTGGGATAACCAAGAAAAATGGCATATTGCGGACCCTGCCGCAGCCGTATATTTATGAGTACGCATCCCCTGTAGGTTAAGATGGAGTCAAGATGAAGTCCGGGTCCGCGATGCCTTGGCGTGCCGGTTTCGTGGCCCTGATTGCAGTTCTTTCCTCATGCGCGCCGGATACGCGCTTGGGCGTTTTGGATGCCCAATACCAGGCGCCGGAAGTACCCGTGCATTTCCGCACGGCCCGGGACGGGATCTCGCTTTCCCTTTCCGCTTCGATGAACAGCCAGAATCCCCTTTTCCATCAGCGCCTCTACCGGGAGAGGACGGACGGGAAAAACCTTTATCTCACGCAGGATCCTTCCGACCCCCATCCGTATGGCGAGATCGAGGAGCGATACCGCCTCGCTCGGGAACGGTATGCCATGACGGGCGCAATCACTTGGCAACAGGATGCGCTATACTCGGGTTTAACCGCGGGAGCCGCGCCTGCATCGCGGGGAGAATGGAACGCGGGAGCCTTCTTCGGTTTCAGCGGCGGGCCGGGACCCTGGATGTTTACCGCAGGCGGGGGCCTTTTTCGGAACCGCATCCGCAGGTCGGCGCGCTTCTGGAGCTACTTCGATGCTCCCTACCTCGACAGCCTTTCCGCCTCGGCCTCCGATTCCGTCTATACTCCCGATTCGGTATCCGGTGTGTATACGGATTGGGAAATCCGCTTCGCGGTCGGCGCGATGTACCGTGCGCATGCGCGACTGGCTCCGTACCTGATCGCCGAAGGCGGAACGACCCGCGTTTGGGCCAAGCCCCGGCAAGGCGCCGACTATGCGCATGTTGAGGACGCATCGGTCGGGATCGGCTTGGAATGCAGACCCGGGACCGGCTGGCCCATGCGGATAGAAATCCGATCCGGCCAAACCCGCACGGTCGAAGGATGGGGAAACGCTTTCCTGCAGGGTGGAATGCGCTTGACCCGGGAACTTTGAACCCTCCCCAATTGCGCTTGACAGGTTCGCTATAGCGAACTAATTTCTCCCCGTTTAGCCGCAACGGTTTCTTACGGGAAACTCGTTCGGAAAAAAGACAACCAGGGGTCCCCATCTCGCCGGGTTCGCTTTAGCGAACTAGATGGAAGGACCCGATAGCGACCAGGACACCTACGGCACCATTTCATTACTGGCTTTGCAAAGCCGGAAAGGAACCGTCATGCGATTAGTGATTCTGTCCTGTCTGTACTTTCTATTCTTGGAAGCCTGTATGCAGGTGGACTCGTCGAAACCCACCGCGAGTTCGCTCTCGGGCCCAGCCTACAATCCTGCATTGGCCCTGCAGCAATCGACGCCCATCGACACCAATCGAATGCGCCAAGTGGCGGATGATCAGACCGCCGGCCGGATTAAGCCGCCTGTTTCCACGTATAAAGATCCTGCCACCGGAAGCGAGTACCAGATCAATTCCGGCTGGCGCATCATGCCCCGGCAATCCATTCCTTCCGGCGGGGGCCCGGCACTGGCAAAAGCGGCCAGCGGCCTGATTCAGACCTATACCGATTGGTCGGGGCAGGTGGAGACGCGCATATATGAATGCGTAACGCCGAACACGGCGCAGCACCAGAGCCTGGGATGCCAGGTCGAACAAGGTTTTATCCTGGTGGGAGGAGGCGCCTACGTGGATTATGGGACCGGTCCCGGCGCTCTCCTTTGGGAGAGCCGTCCCCTGGACGAGAACCTCATCACCTGGGTGGCGAGTTCGAAAGATCATACCGCCTCCAATCCCCATCTTCTCCATGTTTACGCCATTGGCCTGCGCCTAAAGAACAATCAAGGAGGATATATCCCCCCAGAGACTTTGCGCGGAAGCATTATCAAGTTCCGGATCATGACCTCGAGTCCTGCGGCGCATAGCCCTGATGCCTTTATTTCCGGCCAATACACCATGGGTGCAGGCGCCCGGACGAATTGGTCCTGTTGCGGAAGCCTTTTGACGAAACTCCAGTATGTGGACTGCGGGAACGGCGCGGAAGGGTTCGACGGGCAGGCGAAAGACCATGGCGTATCGGAGTTAACCACTATCTCCATCTATGAGATTTACGGCGATTATCATTGGTGTTGCGTGCCTACCCTCGATGTCCCGAATTTCGGATCGCTCACCTTCCAGCTGCGTCAAGTGCAGGGAAGCCCGGTGAATACCGGCGTGGCGGTTGCGATGTTGGATGGGGATCCGGGATGGGTGATCACGGGGCCGGGCGGGTTCTCCACATGGACCACCGGAACAGGACGGCTCTTGTTCGGAATCAGGCCCACGGGAACCTATCAAGGGCAAATCAGCGTGTACTCCAAGGATCATAGGGTCACTTCGGCAGGCTACAATACCGTCAGCCTGGTCGAAGTTCAAAAGTTCCACAACGGATACTATCCATAAAGGGAGGGGATGATGGATTGTCGAGCTCTGCTAGCGGCTTGCTTGTTTTGGTCCTGTACTCCCACCGTGCCCCCGGAGGAGCCGGAATACCGGAATCTCGTGGGAAGGTGGATCGCGAGAGACGACAGCTCCATCGTCCTGACCTTCACGGGGGTTTGTTGCGGTTCGAAGCCTCGGCTGGAAGGAAACCTTGCTTGCTTGGGGGTTCGTGGACCCCTCGATCCTTCCAGTTATGCCAATACCTATCCCATCCAATTGCCCGACTCCGTTGGCTCGCGGGAGTACGCTTTCGAAATCGCGCTGACGGCCCCGCTCGATCCGATTTGCGCCGTGGATGGATTCGTTGAGGACGGGTCCGGGAGACGCGCTTTTTCCCGGCCGGCCTTACCGGATTCCGTCGTCCTGGCGCTTACCTTTTCTAGCCGAACCGTTCGCGGTTGCGACTCCTCATGGACGCCTAGGCTATTCGAAAGGAAGCTTTGAGGAACTCTGATGAAAGGCTTGGGGGCAGCCTTATTTATTGCGGGCAGGAGTGCCCTTTGCCCGAACGGTTTTGGCGGGGTTTCGGGCGTGCGGACGCTTGGCGCTACCGCGCGCTTGATACTTGCCCGCCGACTCGGCCACGAAGTTCTCGAGGGCGGAATCGGCGAAGAGATCCGACAAACCGATGCCCAGGCCGGAGCAGATCTTGGCCAGGGTGCTTAGGCGCGGATCGTTCTTTCCATTCAGGACTTCGCTCAAGGTGGATTTCGGGATTTGGTTTTCATGGGCGAAGAGCTCGATGCTGCCCGATGCGCCGGAACCGAGGATCCGCCGCCGAAGGTTTTCGCCCAACTTTTGAAGATAATCCACTGACTTGACCTGTGTAGAGGCCAAAGCTAGGGATTATTCCCGAACGGTTCGTTCGCCATGGCGAACCTGGCGAATCCAGAGCGGTATCCTTGGGCGGATGCTAGAACGGGTGGATGGGCCGCTGCTTGGCCGGGAATTTTAAGGCCCGAGAATCAATTTGCGGGTGAAGCCCTGATGAGCTTGCTCCACGGTGAGGAAGCAAAGACCCGTATGCCGGGGCAAGGCATATCGGGCGGGACCTTGGCCGCGGGCCTCCCAGATCCTTTTCCCCTGGAGATTCCGAAGGCTCGCGGTGAAGGCGCCGGTCAGCGTCAACGACAAGGTGTTGCCTTCGGAACGGAAGGCGAAGGTTCCGGAAGGCGGCCCGCCGTGGGCTAGAGAGGTGACGTTGCAGGCCGCGGGGTCGTTTTTCACGTAATAGGATTTGTAATTCGCCGAAGCGGGGTCCATGCAACCCGCCAGATCGGCCACTTCCAGTTTCCGGAAGCGGATGGGCGCCCCTTCGCCCTGGATCCCGATGGTCCCGCCCGTAACCGGCGTGCCGGCCACGATGGGAAGGGTATTGTTCTTCACGGAGCCATCGCTCCGCTGCACGGGCTTATAGTAGGTGAGTACGTTCTGACCTGAAGCGAAGTACTTGATGACCGAATCCCCCAGCACCAGGGCCGAGACCGAGGTCCACGTCGGCGCCAGGGTCATGGGGTTGGCCGTAGCGTTGGTGCAATGGTCGGCGACCAGGGTGCCCGCGGCATTGTGGTAGCCTATGCCATCGGTGCAGACATTGGCCGTGCCTACCGCCTTGACCCCGTTGGAAGGGCCGACGATTTGGAGCTCCAGGGCGATGGACCAATCCTGGTCCAGCCCGTGGCTGGCCATGGTTTGCGAATGCAGCAGCAAGGCGCTTTGCTGCATGGAATAGGTCGGCGTTCCCGGCGTCTGGGTCCCGAAAAGTTGGTATTCCGCTCGCACTAGATAATGGGTAAAGGTCCTCGGCTTGTAGCCGATGTGGCTCCAAGGCGTCCCGTTCCAGTTGGTGTAATTGGAATAATTCAGTTCCAGGCAATTTCCCGGATCATTGACGCAAGGGGCGACGCGGAAGGTTTGCAAAGAATCCCAGTTCAAGGGATGCCCGGTGATTTTCACTTCCCAGTCCTTGAGATCGGTCCCGTTGAAGAGCGGGGTCCAAACCGTGTCGTTCGGGCCGGCCGAGGCCAAGGCGGTAAGCAGGCAGAGAAGGGCGGAAATGCGTTCGCAGGCGTTCATGGTTTCAATATATAACCGTAATTTTGTTTAACTGCTATTTTGCTTCCCATGCCCCTTGATTCCGACGGCGCCCTTTCGGCCGCCATCCAGGCCAAACTGGAAGTCCTACCCACCCGGCCCGGAGTCTATCTCATGAAGAACGCCAAGGGCGAGATCGTATACATCGGCAAAGCGGTCAATTTGCGCAACCGGGTCCGGAGTTACTTCAATGCCCGATCGCATCAGGCCAACCATCTGGCTTCCACCCTGCTGCGGGCCGTGGCCAAGGATATCGAGTGGATCATCACCGATAACGAGGTCGAGGCTTTGATCCTGGAAGCCAACCTGGCCAACAAGCATACCCCCCGCTACAATGTCCAACTCAAGGATGACAAGCATTTCCCCTACATCCGGGTCACGCTCTCCGAGCCCTACCCACGCTTGATGGTCACGCGGCAGGCTTCGGGAAAGACCAAGGACCTGTTTTTCGGGCCGTACACCAACGTGCGCGCCATGCGCAAGACCCTGAGCCTGTTGAACAAGGTCTTCCGGATCCGCGATTGCGACCTGAAGCTGCCCTTGGACCAGCCCATCCGGCCCTGCCTCAGCTACCATCTGAAGCGCTGCGATGCGCCCTGCGCCAACCTCACCACCCCCGAGTCTTACCGGCATCTGGTCGAGCAGGCGGTCCTGTTGCTCAAGGGGCGCCACCGGGACTTGCGCAAGGACCTGGAACAGCGCATGCGGGACGCGGCCAACGCCGACCGCTTCGAGGAAGCGGCGCGCGTACGCGATCAAATCCGCGATCTGGACTCCCTCCAGGAAAGCCAGAAGGTGGACTTGGGGACGGATGCCTCCAAGGACCTGATCGCCTGCTCCCGCACCGGGAAGATGGCCTGCATCGTCATCCTGGAAATCCGGGACGGGTACGTGAGCGGCCGCAAGCATTTCGAAGTGAACGCGCCGTTGGAACAGGACGAGGACAGCGTCATCACCGAATTCATCAAGGGCTACTACGTACGGCAAGGCGCCGAAGGCATCCCGCGCGAACTGATCCTTTCCCACCCGACCTTGGAAGAGGAGAACGTGGAGGCCGTCTTGCGGGACCTGCGCGGCGGCGCGGTCGATATCGAGATTCCCCAAAAGGGGGAGAAGCGCCGGCAGATCAACTTGGCCCTGGAGAACGCCAAGCTCCTGGTAGCCGAAATGGTGTCCCGCCGCGAGCGCAAGAACCGGCAAAGCTACATGGTGACTGCGCTGCAGGAGGATCTAGGTCTGCCAAACCCCCCGCATCGCATCGAAGGCTTCGATATTTCCCACCTCTCCGGCACCGACACCGTTGCCTCGCAGGTTGTATTCGTGGACGGAAAGCCCAGCAAAAAGGATTACCGGCATTACAATGTGAAAACCGTCGCGGGAATCGACGATTTCGCCTCCATGAAGGAGATCGTGGGCCGCCGCGTAAAGCGACTGATCGAAGAGAACCAGCCCTTCCCTGATTTGTTCCTCATCGATGGGGGCAAAGGGCAATTGGGCATGGCCTATGAAATCCTGCGCGAGGCGGGCCGGCCCGAACAGCCCGTCATCGGCCTGGCTAAGCGCCTGGAAGAAATCTTTTTCCCCGGCCAATCCGAGCCCTTGCTGATCGCGAAGACTTCGCCCAGCCTGCAATTGCTGCAGCAGGTCCGGGACGAGGCCCACCGGTTCGCCATCACCTTCCAGCGATCCAAACGCAAGCAGCATATCGAATCGTCCTGGCTGGACGAGGTACCCGGAGTCGGGACCAAGACCAAGATGAAGCTGTTGCAGGCCTTCGGGGCGCCCGCCGCCATCGCCGCGGCCCCGGAAACGGAGCTGGCGCAAGCGGCGGGCAAGGTGGTGGCCGCGCGCGTGCGGGCATATTTGGAAGAGAAGCGGTCGGATGGGTCCTCGGCGACCCCTCCTTGATCCGGTCCTTCCGATCCAATCCTTCCTAACCCCTTCCTTCGTTCCTAATCCAAGCCTTTCAAAACCAGCAGATGCTTTTGCCCGATGGCCTCCAACAGCCCGGCCTGCACGGCCCCGGTGGTTTGGTTGATGGCCCGCGGGCCTTCGCCGCCATGTAACGGATCCACCACCACGCGCAAGGGACGGCTTCCCGGCGCTGCAGCCACCAGGTCCAGAACCGCGTCGGCCACGGCTTGGGGATCGGGAGCCGCGGGACTGCGAAGGCTTTCCCCGACCGGTCCCCAGAACTTAGCCGGCGCATCGGCCAGGGGGCCGTAGCCGGCCAGGCGATCCAAAGCGGACGGCGCCTCCACGCTCGCGAAAAAATCCGTGGGGAAGCCGCCGGGCTCGACGATCGCCACTTCCACCCCCGTCGCGGACAGTTCGTAGCGGTAGCTTTCGGAAAGCCCTTCCAGGGCGTACTTGCTGGCCGTATAGGCGGAAGCATAAGGCAGCACGATGCGGCCCATGGTGCTCGAGATGTTCACGATCAAGCCGCGCCCGCGCTCGCGAAGATAGGGAAGCGCCGCGCGGGTCACGCGTTGCACCCCGAACACGTTTACCTCGAAGGCGTGCCGGAATTGATCCATGCCCACCGTTTCGCCATAAGCACCCAGGCCGGGACCCACGCCCGCGTTGTTGATGACGGCATCCAGGCCGCCCTCCAGTTCCGCGGCCTTGCGTACCGCGGCGTCCACGGAGGCATCGTCGGCCACGTCGAGTTCCAGAACGTAAAGTTTGCCGCCTCCCCGGACGGATGCGGCCAGGGCCCGGGCCTTGGAGGCGTTGCGCCCAGCGGGGTCGCGCAGGGTGGCGAAGACGGTATGCCCAGCGTTCGCGAGGGTCGTGGCGATGCGGAAACCGAAGCCGGCGGCGGCGCCGGTGACGAGGATTTTCTGCTTGGCGATCATGGCTGCTCCTTGGTACGTGGCGATGATGAGGCCACGGGAGTCAAGCTACCAGGGCGCGGGGCGCGCGCGGATAATCAAATGTTAAGAAATGGGGCGGGACGCGGTGTTCGCGCCAAACCCCGGCGGATGCGGGAAAGGGAAACCTCGGTGATGCCCAGGTAGGAGGCGATGTGGTATTGCGGCAGGCGTTGGGCCAGGTTCCCGTGCATGCGGATGAAGTCCAGGTAGCGTTCGCGCGCGTCCTGGCTTTGGAAGGCCCGGGTGCGCAACTCCTTGCGCGCCATCCACCATTCCCCGAGCTTGCGCCCCATCCGGTCGAAAACCGGGTGGGCATCGTAGAGGGCGTTGAACTCCATGGCATCGGCGATCAGGATCACGGTGGGTTCCAGGGCTTCGACGCCGCACCCGATGGCCAAGTCCGAAGCGCATGCGTTCAACGGGCTGGAGAAGGTATCTTCGTAAAGGAAGGCTTTATTGGCTTCCCGTCCGTCGCTTTCGCGGTAGAAATAGCGCAACAGGCCGCTGCATACGAACAAAATCTCTTTCGCGGTTTGACCGGGTTTGAGCAGGGTATCGCCTTTGCCCGCCTTGCGGATCCTGAAAATGCTTGCCAGCATGTTCCATTCGCGGTCCTCGAAATCGGCCCACTGCGAAAGGGTCTGTCTCATCCGGAGATAAAGCGCAACGTCTTCCATGGGATAAGTATAACCTTTACGCTCCCGCCGCCACGGCCCGCTCCGCTTTCCCCGCCTCGATCTCCGCCAACAACTCGCGCACCCTCGTAGCCGGGTCCGGAGCCAGGCTGATTTCCGTCACCATGGCCACCGTCGCGACCCCGCGCGCGAAAAGCGAACGCAAATGCGAGCGCTTAATGCCGCCCATGGTCGTGGATGGATGCCGGCTGAGCCCGGCCAATTCGAGTACGGCATCGGCTCCCAAAGCGCCGTAACGCGAATGGTCCTTGGTGGCGGTGGGGAACATGGGGCCGATGTTAACGTAGTCGAGCGGCTGCCCTTGCGCGGCGAGAAGCTCTTTGCGATTGTGCGTCGAAAGCCCGATGATCGCTTTCGGCCCCAGCAGGCGGCGGGCTTCCTCGGGGGGCATATCCTCCTGGCCCAGATGCACGCCGTCGGCCCCGAGGGTCAAGGCGATATGCACTCGATCGTTGATCAAGAGCAAAGCGCCGTAGCGGCGGCAAAGCTCCAAGGCGGCGCGCGCTTCCCGTTCAAATCCGCTGTCGGGCAAATCCTTATCCCGGTACTGCACCAGCCGGACCCCGCCCTCCAAGGCGGCGGCGATCACGTCGGCCTGGGGCCGGCCGCCGGTGAGGTTGTGGTCGGTGACGAAGTAAAGCGGGGGCAAGACCGGTTGCGCGTCCATAATCTCCAACCTAGATGCATTCCCATCGGTTCGCAAGAGCGTAGGGCCGGGTTCATAACCGTTTTAGCGCCGCCCACTCCTCCGCCGTCAAGAGCAGGCCGTGCGGGCCTTTTCCCGCATCTTTCATGGCCGCGATGCGATCGCGGGTGGCCGGATGGGTGGATAGGAAGGCGGCCCAACCGGGTAGTTCCTTGAACTTGAGGAATTTCCGGAACAAGGTCTGCAACCCGGAAGCGGAGTAGCCGTGCGCCCTCAAAGTCTCCAGGGCGAAGGCGTCCGCCTCCGCTTCGTCCCGGCGGCCGTAATTCAGGTTGATGAGGTTCCCCGCATTGTCGAGCAGGACCGAACCCGCGCCGCTCATGTCCCCGAGCAACAAGGAAACCCCGAGACCCAGCAGGCTGCCGCGCACCAGGCGCCGCGTGCCATGTCGTAAATGCAGGTGCGCCCCCTCGTGGGCTAACAATCCCATCCACTCCTCCTGGGTCTCCAGCAAGCGCAACATACCCGTATAGACCACGATGGCGCCGCCGGGAAAGGCGAAGGCGTTCTTGATCGACGTGTCCCGTACGATGAGGATGCGGACGCTGTCGCGGTAGCCGGGCCGGAGCGTGAATACCATGGCGGCGCTCTTATCCAAGGCGCGCCGGGCCGCGCCCTTCGGCGGCTTGACGAGCTTGGACTCGAAGGCCCTGGTGGCCGACCCCCCGAGCAAATGATCGATGCTGGGGGGGAGCGCCCGCACCGTCGCGTTCACAAGCATGTCCAGGCCGGCGAAATACATGAAGGCGCCGAACAGGATCAGGAATCCGGACAGGACCAGGGCCCGGCCCCAGAGCGGGGTCGCGGACCAGGCGTTCCGGCGGAGGAGTCCGGCGGCGCGCAGCCATTCCAACGCTTCGGGCCGCTCCCGGAAGGCCAAGGCCGCGCCGGCATGCGCCTTGAGGGCCAGGCTGAAGAAACGATCGTCCCCGCCCCGTTCCGTCAATTCGAATTCGCCCCGGCGGTAAACCCCCGCCGCGTCCCCCTGCCGCACCTCCAAGCCTTGAGGCCCGATCGTGACGATGATCACATGGGCTTTGGCCTGCCTGCCGTCGAAGAACTCCGCCGTACCTTCCCAATAAACCGGGGACGCGGAATCAGGATCCGGGCCCGGATCAGAATCCAAGTCCTACGCCCAAGTCCAGCGCATTGCCCAGGGCCTCGCCGGTGACGCCCGCTTTCTGGCGGCCGACTTGCAGGGCCGCTTCCAGACGGGACGGGTTTTCCAACTCCACGCGGGAAATGAAGAAACGCATGGTCCGCGTCACCGCCCAAGCCGAGCCGAACCCGAGGGTGAAGAAAACGAGCAATATGTTGGTGAGGGTGAGTAGAAAGATTTCTTCCGCCGTGATTTTCCCGCGGAACCGGCAGCCGCCCACGCTCAAATGATCGAGAAGGAAGGCGAAGCGCTTGGGCAACCAGATGAAGTAGTAGACCCCGCAGGTGAGGAGGGAAAGGAAATATCCCTTCATCGCCAGCCGCCAGTAGGCGCCCGCATCCTTGCGCCAGGTGAACTTCAGGTCGCCGAAGGAAAGATTGTCGTAGATGCGCCCGATCTTCCAATGGGTGTACAGGGGGAAGGCGAATCCGAAGGTCACCAATCCCAGGAGCAAACGGGGAATGGCATCGCGCGCGAAGAGGAGCGGGCTCCCGGCTAAGCGGAAATCGATTTCGCGAAAACGCGCCCGGGACGCCCGATAAGCCACGGTGGCGTAGATGGCGAACTGGGTGAGGAAGACGATGGCTGCGAAGAAGATCACGGTGACCAATATCCCCGCGACCCTCAGCTTGTGCCGGCCTTGCAGGTAGGCTCCCGCGAAGAAGAGGCCATACAGTATGATAAGCAACCCGATCGCCTTCAAGGTACCGATGAAGATCTCTTTGCCGGTTCCGGTAAAGCGGAAGCGCGATCCGGCGAATTCGGTGTTCCCGTAAAAGAACTTGTAGATGCGGGCCTTGCCCCACGCGAAATAAATGCCGAGAGTGAGAATCGTGAGCGCCGAGTTGGCGAGCCAGAGCAGGAAAAGGTCGCCCCCTTTACCGTGGAAATCGCCGGCGGCCGTGGGTTCTTCGGATGCAGGCGCGCTGGGCGCGTATTCGCCGGACATGGGACCTCCGCGGGTTGGAAGCGCAGTCGCGGCCGTCGTGTCGTCGTATCGGCCGTAACGGAAACGAATAATAATAACACTGGTCCGCGGGGCGGGACCAGTGAAAGTGTTGCAATCGAATCGAGGGGTCCGGAGGGCGGGGTTGGCCGCGCGCGGTCCTAGCGCAGGCCTTCCTGGGGGCTGGACGCCGAGCCGTACAGCTTTCGCGGGATGCGGCCGGCAAGAAAGGAATCGCGGCCGGCTTCGCATGCCATCCGGAAGGAACGGGCCATCCGCGCCGGGTCCTTCGCGCCGGCGATCCCGGTATTGCACAGGATCCCGTCCACGCCCAGTTCCATGGCCCGCGCCAGGTCCGAGGCCGTCCCCATGCCCGCGTCCACGATCACCGGGCAAGACAACGACTCCATGATGATGCGGATGTTGTTCTCGTTGAGCACGCCCTGCCCGCTGCCGATGGGGGAGCCCGCCGGCATCACCGCCGCCACCCCCAGGTCTTCCAGCTTCTTGGCCAATACCGGATCGTCGTTGGTATAGACCATCACGGTATGGCCTTCCTTCACCAGGATCTTGGAAGCCTCGTAAGTGGCCAAAGGATCGGGTAACAACGTTTTCTGGTCGAAAAGCACTTCCAGCTTGAGGTACTTCATCCCCTGGGCCCCGGCCAAGCGCGCGATGCGCAGCGCGTCCTCCACGTTGTAGGCTCCCGCCGTGTTCGGCAGCAAGGCGTACTTCTTCGGGTCGATGAAGTTGAGGATGTTCTCTTCCTCGGGACCGTTCAGCTTCACGCGGCCAAGGGCCACGGTAACCATTTCCGCGCCCGAAGCCTCGTGGCATTGGCGCATGATTTCGAAATCGGGATACTTGCCGGTTCCGACGATGAGGCGGGAGCGGAAGGTTTTCCCGCCCAATACGAGCGGCTTGTCATGGGGCATGAGCTGACCTCTAAAGCCTGGAAGGTGGAAAGCCAAAGATAGGAAATCGGCCGATCCGACGCCGGCAATCCGCACCTCCCCGCGGCGGCCGCTCCTTAGCGCAGGCTCTTGCGCGCCGCCTTCGCCAAATATCCCGCCAGCGCCAGGAACAGCGCCATCGACGCCCATGCCAACCAGGACGGATGCCAAGCCACCGCCAGCGGAACCTTCAAATACACGCAGGCCGCCAAGGCCACGCCCAGGATGGATTCTCCCGCGATCAGCCCAGAGCTTAAGAGCACGCCCGCATTGGAAAGCTCGTCATCGGCCGCGCCTTCGGCCGCGGTCCGCGCCAAAGCCCTTTGGCCCGCCCAACGGATCAAGCCGCCCATCAGGATGGGCACCGACAAAGTGAAAGGCAGATACATGCCTACCGCCACCGGCATCGGATGCAGGCGGAATCGCGATCCCCGCGCCTTCAACCAGGCATCCGCGGCGATCAAGGCGATTCCGATACCGGCCCCGATGCCGATCAGTCCCACGGGAATGCTGCCCTTTCCGAACAAGCCGCCCGCCAAGCTCGCGAACAGGGTCGCCTGCGGCGCCTTCAAGCCCACCCCGATCCCGTAGGAATGATGCAGCAGCGACAAAACCGGAGCGATGACGAATGCGGGGGCGACGGCCCCGAGCACTTCGGCGTACTGTTGCGCCTTCGGCGTGCTGCCCACCAGGTATCCCGTTTTCAGATCCTGGGAGCAATCCGCCGCCGAGCACGCCGCGCAGCACACGATGGCCGCCACCCCCAACGTCGCCAGGATGGCGTTGTCGCCCTTGAACCCCAGCAGTAGGAAGAATCCCGCCGTGCCCAACAAGGCCGAGATGGTCATCCCCGAAACGGGATTGTTGGAGCTTCCGACCAGACCCACGATATAGCTGGAGACTCCGGTCAGAACGAAGGATGCGGCCAGCATCAGCAAGGTCGTGATCAAGGTCAGGCCGGGCGACTTGAGCAGGTAATAATACAGCCCGGCCGTGAGCACGGCGCAGACGGCCAACAGCAGTAGCAGAAAGCGCCCGGGCATATCGGTATCGGTGCGCGCCGGCCGGGTGGAGGATTCCCGGCGGTAGGAGCGGGCCAGGCTCCCCAGCCCCTGGAAGATTCCGGAGCGGATCGAGAAGATGGACCAGAGGCCGCCCGCCACCATGGCGCCCACGCCCAGGTAACGGATTTGCCCGGACCAAAGTCCCCAGGCCGCGTCCAAGGGCGCGGCGGTGGCCATGGCGCCCGTCGGCCGGAGGAGCGGCAGCCCGATGAGCCAGGCCAACGCGCCTCCCAGGAACACTTGCGAAGCCACGCCCAGCCCGGTGATGAAGCCAACGGAGAGAAGCGCGGGGGAGAGATCGCTCCCCAGGAAAACCACGCGTCCGCCTAAGCGCCCGGCCCATTCCAGCGTTCCGTTCAGCAGCCCTAAGCCCGCAGATAAAAGCTTAAAGGCCCCGCCCAGGGCGAAACCTTTCACCAACCAGGCCACGCCGCCTTTCGCGCCGCCGGCTCCCGACTTCAGCACTTCGGCGCAGGCCACGCCTTCGGGATAGGTCAGCTGCGGGCTTTCCACGATCAAAAGGCGCCGCAAAGGCACCATGAAAGCGATGCCGAGCAAGCCTCCGGTCATGGAGATCAAGGTGGTAGGCCAGAAGCGGAAATCCTTCCAAGCCCCCACCAGCACCAGCGCCGGGATGGTGAAGATGGCTCCCGCCGCCAAGGATTCTCCCGAGCTCGCCAAGGTCTGCACGATATTCGCGCCGAGTACTTCGCGCCGCCCCAACATCCGGTACGCCGCCATGCCCAGCACCGCCGAAGGGATGGATGCGGAGACCGTCATACCCGCGTATAGACCTAAGTACACGTTGGCGGCCGTCATGATCAGGGCGATGCCCAGCCCCAGACCCACCGAAAGCCAAGTGAACTCGCCCGGCGCCCCGAAAAAGCCGGATCGCTCCATCCCCGCCCGCTCGACCGGGCTTTGCCCAGCGGGCGCATTTCGTCGCCCCTCGTACGCCATGGTTTCCTCCCGGCCACTGTCCGGTGCGAAAGGTAAAATTCCCATCCCTCCGTTGTTCTTGCCCCTCTCTTGGTTAAAGGCATCCTAAAGAGTCCCAATCTCTACGTATCCCGCGGGTATAAAGCCATGGGCCAGGTATCGGGAATCGGGTAGATTTCTAACAAGCCTCTGGTTAAACTGGAGTTAGGCGTACCGACATTGAAGGAATCATGGCTTCCGACTATATTTACCCCTCTCACAAAATTTCTGGAGCCGCCCGATGAAAACCGGAATCCATCCTAAATACGAACCGCAAACCTTCAATTGCTCCTGCGGCAATATCATCGAAGTGCGCGCCACCATTCCCGGCCAGGGCATCGAAATCTGCTCCAACTGCCATCCGTTCTACACCGGTAAGCAGAAGATCCTCGACTCCGCCGGACGTATCGAAAGGTTCACCTCTCGCTACACCACCATCGTGGGCGCCAAGCGCAAGACCCGGACGGCCTCGAAGGACGCCCCCAAGGCCGAATGAACCCCTTCCGCAAAGGGCTCCACCGCCTCACGTGGACCCTTTCCTTCCTCGCCGACTACCAGCCGGAAAGCATCGGCGGGCAAGCGGTGATCGAAGGCGTTCTGATGAGGAGCCCGCGGCGCCTAGCCGTCGCGGTGCGCGCCCCCGACGGTTCCATCGTGGTCGACAACCAGGAGTTCCTCTCCTACTCCCGGCGTCATAAACTCCTTTCCTTGCCCATCCTGCGCGGCGCCGCCTCCTTGGTCGAGTCCCTCGCCATCGGCATCAAGGCCCTGAATTTCTCGATGTCGGTGCAAGAGCGCGCGGCCCAGCCGGACGATGCCTCCGCAGCGCCCGCCGCCTCCGCGGCGCCCGCCCCCGCGGCGAAGCCCTCGGGACGCGAAGGCCTCTGGGTTGCCCTTAGCCTGCTCTCGTCGCTGGGTCTTGCCCTCGGCCTCT
>JAEKLQ010000079.1 GCA_019509785.1 Fibrobacterota bacterium
TCGGCGCCTTCGATCCATCCAACGGCTCCGCTTCCGAATGCCGCGCGGTGAAGTAATACTACACCCTTCGCAAATTGTTCCCGTCCTCGGCCATGGCCTCGCCTTGGGAAATGCGCTCAGGCCCTTTCGGGGTCTTGGCGAAGAGTTCGAAGGTGACCCTTTGCTTATGCGCTACCTCCGGAGGCAGTTCCAGCTCGACCGAAATCGGAGACTCCTCGTTGAAGCCGACCTTCTGCGCCTCCCATTTGGGATTGAACAGGCGGGCCGATTTCGGTTTTGGCTTTTCCGGCGCGGGGGCCACGGGGGTAGCGCCTTCGGGCGTGAACGCGTCAGCCCCGATCGAGGCGGAGACGGCGTCGCTGGACTTGGGGCGGGGGCCCGTACCTAATCGCCTGTCGATTTCGCCTAAGGGCTTGAAGAAGGAGTCGGGTGGCATGGCCGGCGGAAAAGATACTACCGCCCGCATATCGAAGCGGTGACCAGCCTCACGGGTCGATCCGGCCAATCCACGGTCCCGGGGGATCGGGGGATGAAATGCTAAATTGCTTGGTAGCCATGCCCCCCAAGGATCCG
Organism: Fibrobacterota bacterium; assembly: GCA_019509785.1. Taxonomy (NCBI): domain Bacteria; kingdom Pseudomonadati; phylum Fibrobacterota; species Fibrobacterota bacterium. Next base: position 574 of record JAEKLQ010000079.1, read on the forward strand.
GACCTCAAAAGGGAACAAACCAACCACCCGCGCCAGTTCGCCGGCAACACCTACGCCTATCCCGTCATCTCGCGCCGCTCCGGCGGAGTGTCCTTCGGGGTGAACCTGAATCTGGATAAGGCCTGCAACTTCGATTGCCCTTATTGCCAGGTGGATCGGACGGGAGAGAAGCCGCGGCAAGTTATCGTGGTGCCGGACATCCGCGAAGAGCTTTCCCATATGCTCGACGCTTGCGATGCCGACGGCGTCTGCCGCCTCCCGAAGTTCGCCGGGCTTCCCGATGCGGCCAAGCGCCTGCGGGATATCGCGGTGAGCGGCGATGGCGAACCCACCATGGTCCCGGAGTTCCCCGCGGTCTGCGCCATGCTGGCCGGGTTGCAAGCTTCGCGCCCGGAACTGGATTTCAAATTGATCCTGATCACCAATTCGACGCTGCTCGATCGGAAAGGCGTACAGCAGGGGATCGGTAGCCTGCTCTCGGTCCGGGGCGAGATATGGGCCAAGCTGGATGCGGGCACGGATGCCTGGTACCAGCGCATCAACATTTCCAAGGTGGGCCTGGATCGCGTCGAGGCGAACCTGGTTGCCCTCGGCAAGCGTCACCCGTTCAAAATCCAATCCCTGTTCTGCGCATTGGACGGCGAGACGCCTTCGGGAACCGAACTCGATGCCTATCTGGAACGCTTGAAAAGGATCCGCGCCTCGGGGGCGGAGATCCCGGAGGTGCAATTGCATACCTTGGCCCGAAAACCAGCGCAGGCTTCCTGCGCGCCGGTCGATGCCGCCTTCCTGCATGGCCTCTCGGAGCGCATCCGCGCCGAAGCCGGGATTCCCGCCCGCGTCTACGGGGTCGAGGACTGATGCCCCTGGCCCTGTTGCTTCTCCAACTCGTCAACTTGTTCCTGGGGGCCGCCACGCTGTGGATCCATTTCCGCGCACCCTTGCTGTGGGATGATCAAGCCATCGTCTTCGCGACTTGCGCCGGCACCCTGGCGGCCTGCGTTACCGCCTTGCTGCTCGGCTTGGTCTTGCTATTCGGCTCGGAGACGAAATGGGGATCGATCTTGCTGAACCTGGTTTTGACCTTGGGGTTCGCGGGTCTGCAGGGATATTTCCTGTTCTCCACGGGACGAGATTTGGGAGTGCTCCGCATCTTGAAGGCCAGGCTGGGCGGTGGCTGAGGCTTTTTCCGAATCCTGGTTCTACGCTCCCGATTTGAACGCCCCGGGGGATCGGTTCCGGCTTCCCGAAGATGAATCCCATCATCTGCGCAAAGTGCTACGCCTACGCATGGGTACGCCCGTCATCGCCGGCAACGGACGCGGGCTCGCCTTCACGTGCGCGACCAGCGAGGCCGGAAGCGGGGTGGAACTGAAAGCCGTCACCGCGCTCGCCCCTCAGCAAGAGCAGCCACGCGTCAGAATGGTCCTTAGCTTGCTCAAGGGTCGCGACTTGGAAGAACCCGTCGATGCCCTTTGCCAACTCGAGATCGCGCGGATTTCCATCGTGATCACGGATCGTTCCCAGGAATTCAAGGGGCAGGATCATTCCCGTTTGGTGGAACGGCTCAGGGCCAAGGCCATCGTAGGTTTGAAGCAGTCCAAGAAGCCCTGGCTCACCACCATCGAAGAACCACAGAGCTTAGAAAGTTGGCGACAGAAGCATCCGGATTTAAAGGTCGTAACGCTGCACCCCGGCGAAGATCGCCTGCCTCCCGTCGGAAGCGAAATCGCCTTGTTATGCGGGCCGGAAGGCGGCCTTTCCGATCGCGAGCTGGCCTGGCTGGAGTCGCAGGGCGGCTATCGTATGGGGCTGGGACCGACGCGGGTCCGGGCGGTCCATGCGCCGATCTTGGCTTTCGGAAAACTGCTCGGGCTCAATCCTTCGGTGGCCGCGCGTTAGAAGTGGGCCCATTTATGAGACCTCTTCATTAGCATCGACCTGCTTGCGCACGCGATACAGCAGATAGAACGGCGCCCCCGTCAGCGAGACGACCAAGATCACCAGGTGCACCAGCACCAGCACTTCCCCGCCCCCCGAGGTAACTCCCAGGGTACGGTAGATGATCTTGCCGGCGGCCTCCCCCAACCCCAGGCCCGAAGGCGAGATGGGGAGCCCGTTGATCATGGTCAGGGTGGGAACAACGAATCCGTGGACCCTTAAAGGGAGTTCGATCCCCAGGGAGCGGGCGCTGAAGAAATAGAGGAGGATGAGGCCGCAATCCACCGAGATGCCCAGCAGGAGCGGCAACAACAGCGGCCAGGGGCGCTCGCGGTAGACGATCAGGGATTCGGCCAGGGAGCGGAAGAAGCGGCCGCCGGGCAAACGCCCCACGCGCGGATGCTTCAGGAAAAAATCCGACCAAGGCGAGAAGAAGAGGGCGACCGCGGCGGTGAAGATCAGGAAAACGCCGGCGTAGAAAAGGCTGTTGGCCCGCAAGGTGGCCGAGCCCCGCCAAAGGCTGACGTTGATGGCGGTCATGGCCATCGCCACGCACAGCAGAGCGTACAGCCCGATGAAGCGGTCCATGGCCAGGGTGGTGAGGGCCAGGGCCTTGTCGCGGCCCTCATGCTCCTGGAACAGATAATATCCCTTGATGAGATCGCCGCCGGTTCCTCCCGGGATAAGGCTATTGAAGAAGATGCCGATCATCTGCAGGCTGAAGATGCGCCACGGCCTCACCTTGAGGCCCGCCAGCCGCAGCAGGATATACCACCGCCCCCAGGCTGCGGTCACCACCATGGTCAGATAGACGCCCAAGGCCGCGGCCAATAGGAAAGGGTGGCGAACGAAGGCTTCGCCCACCAAGCGGGGGTGGAGCGCCCCGGAATGGATCAGGGCCCAGATGGCGGCCCCGCCCAGAACGAACTTCAGGACATGCTGTACCGGGGTCGGGATGCGGAATCGGCGGCGCGGTGGCTTCGCGGGCGCCTGGGCGGCCGCGGGCGCTCGGGAAGTATCAGGCATTGCCCTCGCCGACCGACGTCATGCCCGCTTCGGCCCCGGCGAAAAGATCTTCGGGTTCGAGGGGGGACGCGCAGAATGTGCGACGGTGGATGGGCGTGAGCCCGTGCTTGCGGATGGCGTCCCGGTGCATCTGGGTGGCGTAACCCTTGTGGGAATCGAATCCGTATTCGGGATAACCCGCATGCATCTCCACCATCTGACGGTCGCGGGTGACCTTGGCCAGGATGGAGGCCGCCGCGATGGAGGCGGAAAGGCCGTCTCCCTGGACCACGGTGCGCTGGGCCCAGCGGATGTCGGGAATGCGTTGATTGCCGTCGACCAGCAATAGGCCGGGCGGGATCCCCATGGCTTCCAAGGCCCGGCGCATCGCCAGCAGGGAAGCGCGGAGGATGTTGAACCGATCGATTTCTTCCGGCGAGCACTCCCCCACCCCGAATGCGAACGCCCGCGCGCGGATTTCCGCGTACAGTTCCTCGCGCACGGGTTCGGAGAGCTTCTTGGAGTCGTTCAGGCCACGGATGGGCTTGGCCCCGAAGTCGAGGATGACGCAGGCCGCCACCACGTTGCCCGCCAAAGGGCCGCGGCCCACTTCGTCGACGCCGCATAGGACGGGGAACTCCGGCAACATGGCTGTGTCGAACTCCCACAATGCATCGCGCTTGCGGCCCATGGGGAGAATGATAGCTAATTGGGAAGGGCGGTACGCCTGGGCCGGCTTCGGGAAGGCGATCAAGGCCCTGGCGGCAGCGCGGCCAGGAAGGCCGAAACGTCGGCGGCGCGGGAAGGATCGTCGCCGGGAAGGGGACGGATGGCGCCGGTCGCGAAAGCGCGGATCACTTGCCAATACCACGCATGCTCCAACTTCAGGACCAAGGCCCCGACTTCGTCGGCGGTGCTGCCCGGCGGCACGGGGACCATGCGTTGCAAAAGAATTTGGCCTTCATCATATCGTTCATTGACCATATGGATGGTCAGGCCGGTAAATTGGCAACCGCGGGCCAGCACGCCTTCGTGGACCTTATGGCCGTAATAGCCCTGGCCGCCGAAGGCGGGCAAAAGGGCGGGATGGATGTTGACCACCCGGTTGCGCATCCGGGCCAGCACCTCCAAAGGGACCGGCTTCATGTATCCGGCCAGGACCAGCAGGTCCGCCTTGTGGGCGTCGAGGAGGGCGAGCATACGGGCCACGGCCTTCCCTTCCCCGCCTTCGGATTGTGCCGAGACGTGGTAGGCCGGGGCCCCGAAGGCGCGGGCCTTTTCCAAAGCCCCGGACTTGCTGTTATTGGATAGGACGAAGGCGATTTCGACGGGGAGTTCGCCCGAGCGGATGCGGTCGATCAAAGCCTGTAGGTTCGATCCGCCTCCGGAGGCGAAGACGGCGATGCGGTAGACGGCCATGGGCTAGAGGGTACTTTTATCGGCGTCGGCCGTAAAGGGAACCACGATCCGGGAGAGTGGCGTTCAGGCCGGTCTCGCGAAGGACCCCGGCCGAATGGCCGGCGCCTTCCGGAGGCCGGGGATTCGGATCAGGCCTTGATTGCCGCTTCGGCCCTGGGAGCCGGCGTTTCCGCCAGAGGAGCCGCTTCCCGCACGGTTTCCTGATGGGAGTGGCTATGCGAAGACGCCGGGCGCGCCTTGGCCGCGTATCCGCTCGCCTCTTGCGGCGCCCCATGGCGCTTGAACAAGTGTTTGACCAGGGTACCCGCGCCGCGCAGGACGCGATAGCGTTCGCGGCTGTTGGTGAGGGCCATCTTGGCTTGCTTGGCGATGTAGGCCGGGCGCAGGTAGAATTCGCGGCGGGCGCGATCGCAGAAGTCCACCAGGTCCTGGGAGGTGAGTCCCTTGCGGATGACGGTGGTATTGTGCTGCCCGTCCTTGTCCAGCCATTGATCGTAATCCTCGCTGGCCAATTCGCCGCGGGAACGCGCCTCATCGTAGGCGGTGGTGCCGGGGTAGGCCATGATGGGATAGAACTGGGCCGTATTCGGGTTCAGCTTCTTCGCCATCTCGAGGGTGCCGTTCAGGGTTTCCTTGGTATCGCCCAGGTTACCCACCATGAAGCAACCGTGGATGAGGATGCCGGCCTTGTTGGCGGCGTCCATGAACTTCTCCGACATGCCGCCGGCCAGGCCCTTCTTCACGTTCTTCAGGACTTCCATCGAGCTCGACTCGAAACCGACGCAGAGTTCGCGGCAGCCGGCCTTCTTCATCACGTCCAGCACTTCGTATTTCACGTCGGCGCGGGCATTGGCCGACCAGGTGACCTTGAGGCCGCGGTTGATGACTTCCTGGCACAGTTCGGCGGTGCGGGAGGGATGGGCGGTAAAGGTATCGTCCTCGAAGAAAATCTCGCCCAGATCGGGGAACTCGGCCTTGATGTAGGCCATTTCGTCCACCACGTCCTTGATGCTGCGCTTGCGGTAGGTATGGCCGGTCAAGGTTTGCGGGATTACGCAATAGGTGCAGCGGAAAGGGCAGCCGCGACCCGACAGGATCACGATGAGCGGATTGATGTTGGCGCCGTAGAAATAGCGCTTGTAGCAAGAGAAGAGGTGCTTGCGGTAGACCTTGCTGACCCAGGGCAGGGTGTCCAGGTTCTCGATCTTGGGACGCTCGGGATTGCGGACCAGATCTTCGGCCTGTCCTTCGCCTTTGCGCCAGGAAATGCCCAGGATCTTGCGCTTCTCTTCCGGGCCGTCGCCGCGGAGATGGCGGACCAGTTCGCGGGCGGTATAATCGGCCTCGCCCGAGATGACGTAATCGACGGCGGCTTCGCGCTCGAGGATTTCCACGGGCTCGGCGGTGGCATGGGTGCCCATCATGGCGATTTCGCAGCCGAGGGCTTCTTTGAGGGCCTTGCCGACCCGCATGTCGTTATTAATGGAGGGGGTGCTGGTATTGAGCACTGCCAGTTGCGGTTTGAAGTCCTTGACCCGGTCGAGGGTTCCTTGCAGATCCAGATCCATGGCGGGAGAGTCGATCACCATGATCTCGTTCCCGTCCTCCTCCACGCAGCCGGCTGCATAGGCCATGAACATGGGCCAATACAGGGTGCTCGACTTCGTGACGCAAGGGCTCCTCGATTCCCGGGAAAACATGGGGAAATAAGGAGGATTCAGGAACAGGACCTTCATAGGCAAAGCCTCCGCAAAAAAAAAGGCCGAAACAGGTAAATGGCTGGCCCGAGTTACCCCTAACGGGGGCCGGGCCCAAACTACCATGTTCGGACGGCAATTCCAAATATACCCGATGGGCCTGATCAGCGCGCCCTAAATCGCTGCACGTCCGCCTTGTCCAAGACCCCAAGATCCCATGCGAACTCGAATTTTGCGAATTTTGAACCCGCTTCGATGCGCAGGCGATCGATGCCGGAGGCCAGGAGGTGCAATCCCACGTAGCCGGCCGGATGGAAGTCTCGCTCCAGCAAGGCATTATGATCCCAAAGGCTGGCGGTCTCGAGCCCCACGATCCCCTGCAGGGCGATGAATGCCCCCCAATGCCAAAGGCGGATGTTCCGCTTCCCCATCAGGTCGGTACGGTTCTCCAAGGTGAGGATGCATTCGCTTTTCCCCCGCAGCGCATCGTGGCCGAATCCCCTCAGGGTATTGGATCCTCCCGCATGGAAGCGATCATAGCGCCCGAAGGTCTCCCCCAAGGTTCCGTCCCGGTACTGATAGAGGGCCACGGCCACCGCGGTATTGCGCCTTTGCCAGGGGAGGTAGAGGCGGGAATCCGAAAGCCATTCGCGGTAGTCGGCGGGGCCGCCCAGGAAGCCGCCGTTCTCGGTCACGCGCGCTTCCTGGTACCATCCTTGCCGGGGCAGATGACGGCGATCCCGGCTATCCCAGCGCGCGCCTATTGCGAGGCGAGGGACCCAATCGCCATCCTGACGTAGCACTACGGCGCTGTCGCTTTGGGCGGCGCCCATATGAAAGAGTTCCGCCGCCGCGATCAGGAAGGCGGGTTCGGGCCATCCCCATTGTTCCATCCCCAGCGCCAGATCCAGCTTGCTTCGCCAACTGTCCTCGTGGAAGGCTTCGAAATCGTTGTAGCTGTCCACCCTCAGGACCGCGAGGTCGTATTGCAAAGGCAGCGGCCCGACGCGGGTAGAAGTCAACGATGCCTGGGCCTCGGTGGTGCCGCCGAAGCGGGTGATGAATTCGGCGCGTATCCCCTGGCCCAGGAAATTGAGGGAGGCGAGCGCGGGGCCCAGGCTCAGGCCGTCCTGATCGGTTTTGGCCAGGGCGACGAACGGGATGTAAGGCGGCAATTCGCGGAAGCGGTAGGTGAGCGCAACCTGGCTATCGCGCGCGGCCGTCTCGAGGCGGACTTCCGAGAAGATGTCCAGGTCTTCCAGGCGGACCTGTTCCCGCTTCCACTTGGCGCAGGTAAAGCGCTCCCCCGGATGATTACGTAACTCCCGCGTTACTACGTCGGCATTGGTGGTCCGGAGTCCCTGGAAATCCTGGAAAGTGACGAGGCGGCCTTCGACCTCCCGGCAGACGGGATCGGAAACGGATTCGAGATCGGGTTCGGGATCGGCCGATGCCGAGAGGGCGCAGGCTAAGGCCAGGGCCAGGAGAAGGCCCCCGGCCGGAATCGAATAGCCGTGAAAGCGCGTCTCCGTTGGCATGGCGCGGGAAAGCTAGCAAAACGCCTCCCCGGCAATATCCGCGGTGGCCGGAGAAGCCCTAGAGCTCCAGCCGCATCACGTGGCGCCGCGAGCCTGCGCGTCCGATCCCGGCGAAACCTCTCTCGGCGAAGAGGGGGACGAAACCCATGAAACGGTAGCTCGGTGAATCTTCATCGACAGGATAAGCCTCCAGGGCGATCGCCTTCTGCTTGCGCGCCAGGGCGGAGGCGGCATCCACCAGGCGCTCCGTCAAGCCTTGGCCCCGCCACTCCTTCTTGACGAAAAAACAGGCGATGGACCAGATGCGGGAGGCGTCTTCGTCCGGATGCAGGTCGTCAAGTTTACGATACGTGCTCTTGGGCGCCGCCGAACACCAGGCAACGGGTTCCTTGCCCGCATAAGCGAGAAGCCCGACGGGCGTGCCCGCCTCCACGCGGGCCTTCAGGAAGCCTTTCCGGCTCTTGCCATCCGTATGTTTCGCTTCCTCCTTCGTGGCCCGCCAAACCATGCACCAGCAATACTTCGGGGCGCCGGGGGATTCGAAAAGGGCTTCCAGATCCTTCCAGCGCGCGCGGGTGACGGGCTTGATGGAAATCATCGGGATCCAAATTAGCTTTCCGCCATGTCGCGCGCCCGCCGCCTATTGGAGCTTCTCGAAATCCTGCGCCGCCACCGCTATCCGGTCACCGGCGCGGCCCTGGCCGCCGAGCTCGGCATCAGCCAGCGTTCCTTGTACCGCGACATCGCCACCTTGCAATCCCAAGGGGCCAGCATCGACGGGGCGCCCGGCCTGGGCTATATCCTGAAGCCCGGTTTCACCTTGCCGCCGCTCATGTTCTCGGACGATGAGATCGAGGCCTTGTCCCTGGGGGCGCAATGGGTGGCGGAGCGCACCGATGCGGACCTGGCCGATGCCGCACTCAGCGCCCTGGCCAAGATCGCCGCGGTACTGCCGCCGCGCCTGCGCGGGGATCTGGACGCTTCGACCCTGATGGTGGTGCCGACCGAGAAGCCCGCGGAGACCCGTTTCGGATTGGCCCTGCGCATGGCCATCCGCAACGAAAAGAAGATCCGCATCGGCTACCGGGACGCGCGCGAACAGGTGACCGAGCGCGTGGTATGGCCTTTCGCATTCGCCTATTTCGATCGGGTGAGGGTGGTGACGTCCTGGTGCGAGTTGCGCCAGGGCTTCCGGCATTTCCGCGCCGATCGCATCGCGTCGCTGGAGGCCTTGCCCGAGCGCTACCCGCGCGGACGCCAGGCGTTGATGGAAGAGTGGCGGAAACTGGAAGGCATCGATCGGCCGGGGGAATGAAGGACAGGCGACTGACTGCTGACAGGAATTGGCAGGGCATGCGCTTATCCTTATCCCATCGCCCGCAAGTCGCGGCGCATGCCAAAGGAAACGCCCATGACTCCCAAGCCCAGCACCCTTATCCTGTACGTCGAGAACGTCGCGAAAAGCTGCGCCTTCTATACCGGCCTCTTGGAACGCCCGCCGGTGGAGGAGTCCCCCAACTTCGGCATGTACGCTTTGGACGGTGGGATGATGTTGGGCCTATGGGCCGGGCATGACGTGGACCCGAAACCGAAAGCCGCGGGCGGAGGAGCCGAACTAGCGTTCACCTTGGGAAGCAAGGCCGAGTTGGATGCGTTGCATGCGGAATGGGGAAAGCGCGGTTACGCCATCGCGCAGAAGCCGGCGGAAAAGGATTTCGGCTACACCTTCACCGCGCTGGATCCCGATGGGCATCGCTTGCGGGTGATGGTGCTAGCGCAATAGATCACCATCCTGAGAATAGATCCATGAAGCCCAGGAAAAAATCTCCAAGGCCGGCGAAAACCCCGTAGTCGCTATAGACATCCTCGCCTAGGTTCCCGGTTGCGACGGGCCGGAAAGCGGGGATCCGATCAGGATCCTTGAGGTAGGACTCGAATTTTTTCAGCTCGAGGGCATCCAACCAGAGAGCCTCGCAGGCCTCGCAAAAATTGATTTCGATGCCATCGACCATTCGGGCGAGCATGGGCTTTTGGCAAAAGGGGCAGGGTAGCGGCTCGGGGGCCATCCGCCCCAGAGCCGCTGCGTCCACTCCGCCGCGCGCGAAGCTCGCGAATAGTTTCGAATCTTTGCGGAGCAATCCCTCGCAAACCGCGCAACGCCAACCTCCCGGTTTCTGAAGGGAGGCTTGCAGCCCCTCCCCGTCACGAGGACAGGAAGGGGACAAGGTTAGGCCTCCAGCCACTCGGTGTGGAAGACGCCGGGCTTATCCACGCGCTCGTAGGTATGCGCGCCGAAGTAGTCGCGCTGGGCCTGGAGCAGATTGGCCGGCAGCGAGGCGCTGCGGTACTGATCGTAATAGGACAGCGCGGAGCTGAAGGCGGGGATGGCGATGCCCGCCTTGCTGGCCTCGGCGACCGCCAAACGCCAGTTGGCCTGGCCCTTGCGAATGACCTCGGTGAAGTAAGGGGCCAGGATCAGGTTGGCCAGCTTGGGCTCGGTGTCGTAGGCTTTCTTGATCTCGTCCAGGAACTGGGCGCGGATGATGCAGCCGCCGCGCCAGAGCATCGCGATGTCGCCGTACTTCAGGTCCCACTTGTACTCCGCAGCGGCCGCGCGCAAGAGCTGGAAGCCCTGCGCGTACGACATGATCTTCGAGGCATAAAGCGCATCGTGGATGGCGGGGAGGAACTTGGCCTTGTCGATATTGAAGTTGATCTCCGGGGCGGGCAGCTTCGCGGAGGCCGCCACGCGCTGGTCTTTCATCGCGCTCAGGGAACGGGCCACCACGGCTTCCATCATGGTCGGGATCGGGATGCCGAGGTCGAGGGCGTTCTGCGAGGTCCATTTGCCCGTGCCCTTCTGGCCGGCCCTGTCCAGGATCACGTCCACCATGGGCTTGCCGGTTTCCGGATCCTTCTTGGCCAGGATGTCCCGGGTGATTTCGATGAGGTAGGAATTGAGCGGGCCCTTGTTCCATTCCGCGAAGACCTGCCCGATTTCCGGCGCCGACATTTTCAGCAGCACCTTCATCATGAAATAAGCTTCGCAAATAAGCTGCATGTCGCCGTACTCGATGCCGTTGTGGATCATCTTCACGTAATGGCCGGCGCCGTCCGAACCCACCCATTCGCAACAGGGGATGTCGTTCTTGGGGCCGACCTTGGCGGCGATAGCCTGGAAGATGGGCTTGACCTCGGGCCAGGCCGAGGGCTCGCCGCCGGGCATGATGGACGGGCCCTTGAGCGCGCCTTCCTCGCCGCCGGAAACGCCTACGCCCAGGAAGCGGAAGCCCTTGGCCGCCAGGTCCCGGGTACGGCGAATGGAATCGGGGAAGAAGGAGTTGCCGCCGTCGATGAGGATGTCGCCCTTATCCAATAGGGGAGTCAGTTGGTTGATGAGGTCGTCCACGGCCGGGCCGGCCTTCACCATCATCATGATCTTGCGCGGGGATTTGAGCGAGCCGACGAACTCCTTGAGGTTATGGGAGCCCACGAGCTTCTTGCCCTTGCCGCGCCCTTGCAGAAGTTCGTCCACCTTGGACGTGGTGCGGTTGAACACCGCCACGGTATAGCCGCGGCTTTCCATGTTGAGGACCAGGTTTTCGCCCATGACCGCCAGGCCGATGAGGCCGATATCCGCTTGCGCCATATTCATTACTCCGGAATGCGTTTTCCGCGGCGGATCGATCCGCGCGAAGAGACGGGATGAAGCGCCCCGCGGGGTTCCACCCCGTCCCAAGGACGCCCCTTGATCCCACCCGGGTGGCCAATGGCCCCCGGGGCGGGAATGAAAGGTAACTATATCGAGACCGGGCCGAAACAGTGAAACCGATCGGAAGCGGCGGCGGTCTAAGGGGGTTTCCCGCCGCGCCACCCTCCGGCGCTTTGCCATTCCGACGCGAACCCATTTCGCAACGCCGGGTACTCGCGATGCCGGGTTTCCGGAAACCGGTTTTGTAATTTCCCCGCATAAACCCGATGTCCGTCGGCTCCCGTGTTCGAGGTTCGCCCGTCCACGCGGCCCGCGGCGACAGCTCCGAAAGGGAATTCCATGCAGGCCTTCCGACTCCCCTTCTCCGTTTTGACCTTGGCGCTAGCCGGATCCCTGGCGGCTTCCGGCGTAATGGCCAAGGAGGCCAAGGAAGATCCGCGGCCTAAGCGCGGCAGCCTTGAATTGGGCAAAGGCAAGCCCGCCGCGGTGGACGCGGCCAAGATCGAAATGCTCAACGGCGCCTTCGGCAAGGTGGTGGAAGCCGTCTCGCCCTGCGTGGTGGCGGTGAACACCGAGAAGAAATGGTCGGAGCGGGATAACCAGATGCAGCATCCCTTCTTCGAATTCTTCGGCATCCCCAACCAACAGGATCCGCAGCAGCCCGACAATTCCCCCAAGCGCAACATCCCCTTAGGCGGCGGCTCCGGCTTCATCGTCAACAAGCAGGGTTACGTCTTCACCAATGCCCACGTGGTCGAAGGCGCGGACATCGTGAAGGTAAGCCTGATCAACAAGAAAACCTACGTGGCCAAGGTGGTGGGCGTGGACAAGAAGGCGGACGTGGCGGTACTCAAGATCACCGCGCCGGGGGAAGACCTCCCGGTCGTCGCCTTCGGGGATACGCGCAAGCTGGCCATCGGCGAATGGGTGTTGGCCATCGGCAATCCCTTCGGGCTGCAGAACACGGTGACCAGCGGGATCGTATCGGCCAAGGGCCGCCGCGATCAGATGCAGGCGGGCGACGCCTACCAGGATTTCATCCAGACCGACGCGGCGGTAAACCCCGGCAACTCGGGCGGCCCCTTGGTGAATCTCAAAGGCGAAGTCATCGGCATCAATTCCAGCATCTATACCCGCACCGGGGGCTACATGGGCGTCAGCTTCGCCATTCCCATCAACATGGCCGTGAAGGTCGCGGAGGACCTCATCTTCGAAGGCAAGGTGACGCGCGGTTACTTAGGCATCGGGATCGATAACGTGTCCGAGAACCTGGCCGAAGCCATGGGCTTGCCCACCACCGACGGCTGCCTCGTGCGGGAGGTGATGAAGAACGGCCCGGCCGCCAAATCCGGTTTGAAGGAGGGCGACATCATCCTTAAGGTGCAGGGCCTGGCGGTGCAGGACGCGGCCGATCTGCGTAATCGCGTGGCCGATCTCAAGCCGGGCGACAAGTACGATTTCGAGGTCCTCCGCGACGGCAAGCGCAATACCATGGGCATCAAGATCGGCGCCAAGCCCGAGGATGGCGACAGCTCCGCCGATGATTCCCAGGCCGCTCCCGAACCGGACGAAGCCGACGGAAGCTTTTTCTCCAAGAAGCTGGGCATCCATTTCGGCCCCCTGGACAAGGAAACCCGGGTGAAGTACGCCGTTCCCAACGATCAAACCGGACTGGTCGTGACCGGCATCGCCGACGGATCAAGCGCGGCGGAAAACGGCATGGTCGAGGGCATGGTCATCGCGAACTTCAAGCGGCAATCGGACGCGGCCTTCCAGAAGGTGGATGATCCGAAGAAACTGCTCGCGGTGCTGAAGTCCCTTAAGGCGGGCGAGAAGATCGCCTTCAAGATCTTTTATAAGGGACGGACCGACTTCATCGCGTTGCAGTCCGAGGAGTAGCCTGATTGTCTTTCGAGGCCGGCGGGATCCGGGGCGCGGGCCCTGGCGCGACGGCTTCGGGGGAGTCGGCGCTTTATGACCCGGTCCTTTGAACAAGCGGCGGGACGGTTGTACCGAATCTATGCGCGTGCTCGCGGGATTTCCGGTCGCCGAACCTGGGCCTCCGACGGACCGCGAGCGCGCGCCTCCGCCGCTTGTTCCGCCTCGTTCCCCTACGCCGAATGCGCCATGTCCCGCACCCCGGCTCCCGCCGGACACGGTGCGAATCGGCGACTCCTCCGACCTATTCGCGGGGGGTAAGAAAGGGGATGGGCATGAAGGGTTGCGGCGGGTAAGGAAAAGCAGTGCTCGGAGAAGACCGGTCGGGAAAGGCCCCTGTAGGGGAACCCATCGGCCACATAATGCATCGGCAAGAAAAGCCACGCTAGATAACGAACGCCAAGCGCAGGCCCACTAGACCCACCCGTATCTTCCACGCAAAAAGGCCGCTAATCCAGGGCGGCCCGTGGGTCCCGGTCGACCGGGCCGCGGCCGCGGGTCGCGCAGGGCGAGTGGGAAGCGGAGGGCCCGGCTTCCGTGCTAACCGATGAGTCTATCGAAAGCCCACGTGTAGCTCGGTAGCCCTGGAAGTATCGCCTGTGGGCGCCAGCACGGAAACCGGGCCCGTGGACCTAACCCTTCGAAACGCTTCCCTCCGAGCCCAGAGCGCCCCGCGCCCGCGGCACGGGCCCCGAAGCAAAGAGGCAGCACTAGATTAGCAGCTTACCCTCGAAGCCGAACATGATGTACAGCCCCAACCCCTTGGTGATCACCGGCTGCAGATCCCCGTTCGGATAGTTGGCGCGGGTCCATCCGCGTTTGCGGCGGTTGGCGCCGCCCAGCCAATCCAAGCTCGAATTGTCGTAGTCGGCGAAGAGGTTGTCGGCCTCGAAAAAGAAACGCATGGACTCCAGCGGGCGCCAATGGCTCTTTAAATCCAGGTTGATCCGCAGGTCCGTACGCTGCCGGGAGACGGTGCCGAAATCCGGGTCCACGCCGATGGTTCGGTGCTGGGTGGGCTGTTCGGTCTTGGCATCGAAAAGCCCGGTATATTCGTACAAGGGGGCCCCGTTGCTGGCGGTATAGGTGAGGATGAAGCTGAGCAAGGAATCCCGCCGCGGCAGGAAACGCAGATTGGAAACCAGATCCAAGCTGCGGTTGGCTTCCCAGGGAAGGAATTGATCGTTGTCCTTCAGATGGTAATCGCCCTGTACCACCGAAGCGTTCACGTTGATCCCGAGATGGTGGCTGGGCAACCAGGCGGCGGTCACGTTGCCGCCGCTGGCGTAAGCGTAATCGGACTGATGGGTTTCCCCGTAATTCCAGAACACCTCGGGCACGGGCAGAACCGGGTCCTTGTAAAGCCGCGAATAGACGCTGGCCGTCAGCTTCAATTCGTCCTTCCATCCGCTCTCCACGCCCACCTTGCCTTCCGCGCTGGATGTGGTGACCGCGTCGACGCGATTGACGCCGGTCGGTTGGATGGCGGTATTGGCCCTTATCGCCGTCTCCGCGTAGCCCAAGGTGGATCCGATGATGGGCCGGGTATAACGCACGGAGGCGAGGGGGGCGGGGGCATTGAATCCCGGATGGGATCCATCCGACAGGGCTTGATAAACGCCGGTGGCCCCCACGGCCGCGTCCCAATTGCGCTTCTCGCCCGTCGTCCATCTCAGGCGAAGCAATCCGGTCGCCAACGCGTAGTCCATCGGGATATTGTGCCGATCGACGCCCACGCCCGGGCTGATGTCCAGGAAATCCCGGTCCTGATGCAGGTATTCCAGATCGAGGCCATACCCGTAGCCCGCCCCGAGCAGCTTCCCGTTCGGATTCCATTGGAATGATCCGTTCGCCTGGTAATCTTCCACGTTCGCATCGCCGATTAAATTGGTGATCTCGTTGTTGCCTTCGGCGAAGTACCAGGCCGGCGCATCGGATACGTCGGTGCTCGGAGGCAGGGTATCCCGGAAGGCCTCTTCGCGCTTGCGGTGCAGAAAGCTTAATGAGTACTGGAGGTCGCCGGATTCGTGCGGGGTCATGGCCTCGTACGCGTACATGAACGCATCCTGGCTGCCTTCCACCAGGGTTTGCGGGGCGCTATGCGCCCAGTCCTTGGAAACGTCCTGCTGCACGCGGTAGTAATCATTGAGGCCCAGGATGCTATGCCGGGAATAGGCTCCCGTGGAGTCCCGGTAATAGGAACCCAGGTATCCGTCCATGGTTTTGAATTTGAAGGGATTGTCCAGGGTATTGCAATTCGTATCGCAAGGCTTGCCTCCGGTCTGGAGCCGGGCTTCCTTGGGATCGGTGAAGAAATGGTTCCCCAGATTGGCCAAGAAGGTGGGTTCCAGATAGCGGCCGCTCATGATGAAGGTTCGCCCGCCCCAATAGCCCGTCATGTTCAATTCGCGGTTCACCGTGCCGAAAACCACGTCGCCGGTGATGTTGTTGGGATCGCCCTCCTTGAGATCGTAGACCAAGGCCGAGGCGTTGCCTTGGTTGAGCGGGCCCTTGGCCAGGTTGTCGGAGACGGTAACCGATTTAAGCAGGCGCGGATTCAGCACGCTCTCGTTGCCGGGAAAGCCGATATCCAGATGCCGCAGGCTGGGGATGCGGCTTTGGCCCAGGTAGTGGGTCACGTCGTTGGTGCGCGAGCCCCATACGGAAATGTCGTTGCTGAACTCCCCCATGCCCGACACCCCGGGCAACTGCCGCAAGTGATCGTTCAGATCGATGCGCATCCCCTGCATCGATTCCAGTTCTTCCATGCTGTGGGCCCCGGCCGCTTCCCGCACGGGCCCCCGCTTCGACTCGGCCGTCTTGTCCGTCAACGCCAGCACGTCCGACTCCATCGTCACCTCGATGTCGATGAGCTGGGTGAGGTCGGATAGATCGAGTTCCTGATCCTTGTAAGGGTGGCGCTTGAAAACCAAGGTCGCATTATGGCTGTTGACGGTGATCTCGAAGCGCCCGTTGGACTTGGTGAAACCGAGCACCTTCCCGCTTTTGAGGGAGATCTCGACCTGTCCGACGGGCTCGCCATGCTCCGCGTCCTCCACCAGGCCAACCACATCGTAGGTCTGAGCGAAAGCGGGCGCCGCCCACAGCGCCAGGCCCAGTACCCATACCGTCCGCCATTTCCGCGCATCGAACCAATAACGCAAGCTGCGCCCTCCCGATGGTCCGGGAGGCGGCAACGCCGGGCTCCCGAAAAACGGGTATAAACTACTATAGTTGCCCCGCCGGCAGCAGTTTTGCGGTTTTTGCTACGTTTGCCACAGCAGTATAAGGGGCCTAAGCATGTTGGATCCGCGGTTGTACCGGGAAGATGTGGACACGATCAGGAAAGGGCTGGAACGCCGGGGAGCCAAGGTCGATCTGGATGCGATGGTAAACATCGACATCGAGAAGCGCAAGTCGAACCTACGCCTCGACCAGCTCAAGGCCGAGCGCAACGCGGCGACCGAGCAGATCGCGCAGATGAAGCGCGCCGGCCAGGACGCCAAGGATGCCATCGAGAAGACCCGCACCCTCGGGGATGCCCTTAAGGCGGAGCAAGAACGTTTCGACGATCTCGATAGCCGCTTCCGCGCCCTGGCCCTGTTGGTTCCCAACCTTCCCCACCCTTCCGTTCCGGACGGCAAATCGTCGGCGGATAACGTGGTCCGCCGCGAATGGGGCCCGAAGTACGCCGGACCCAAGCCCAAGCATCATCTGGATTTCGGCAAGGAACTGGGCCTTTTCGATTTCGAACGCGGGGCCAAGATCACCGGCAGCGGCTTCCCCATCTACGTAGGACTGGGGGCGCGCCTGGAGCGGGCGATGCTGAATTTCTTCCTCGACGAGCACACCAAGCACAACGGGTTCACGGAAATCTCGCCTCCCTTCGTGGTCAACCAGGCTTCCATGATCGGCACCGGCCAATTGCCCAAGTTCGCCGAGGACATGTACACCATCGGCGAGGACGGCCTGTACCTGGTGCCGACCGCCGAGGTGCCGGTGACCAATATGCACGCCAACGAGATGCTGGAGCTGGCCCAATTGCCCATCTCCTACGCGGCCTATACGGCCTGCTTCCGGCGCGAGGCCGGTTCGTGGGGCAAGGAAACGCGCGGCTTCCAACGCCTGCACCAGTTCGACAAGGTGGAGATGGTGATGTTCTCCGATCCGGCCAAGTCGTACGAAGCGCATGAAAAGCTCGTCGGTTATTCCGAGGCCTTGCTCAAGAAGCTGGGCCTGCATTACCGCGTGCTGGAGCTATGCACGGGCGATATGGGTTTCGGCGCCGCGAAGTGCTACGATCTGGAAGTGTTCGCCCCCGCCGAAGAACGCTGGCTGGAAGTCTCGTCGGTTTCCAACTACGAGGACTTCCAGGCCCGCCGCGCCAACATCCGGACCAAGATCGAGGGAAAGCCGCATTTCGTGCATACCTTGAACGGATCGGGCCTGGCGACCCCGCGCGTCCTGGTGGCCTTGCTGGAACGGAACCAAACGCCCGAGGGCGGTTTCAGGATCCCGGAATGCCTCGTTCCCTATATGGACGGTTTGACCGAAATCAAGCCCAAGAAGAAGGGTTAAGGGTACAGGGTAAAGGGTTCAGGGTTATGATGCGGCGATCGCATTCCCCTTTACCCTGTACCCTTAACCCTGTACCCTAATCGAGAGTCAACTACAGGGGATCGTTTGGCACCAGAGATAAAGTTTCCCACCCGCTTCCTCCGCCTTTTGCCGCCTTTGGGGAAGCTGCGCGGTTGGGTCACCTCGCTGTCGCTGGCCAATATCAAATACATCCTGTTCACCAGCGCGCTCGCGCTGCTGGCCTGCTTCACCATACTCAACCAGATATTCATCAGCAATCTCGAGTCCCAGGCCCTCCAGATCAACGAGAAGGAGGCGCGCCTCTACGCGGTGGCCATTTCGGAGCAGCTGAACCACGAAGAGATCAACGTCATCTTCAACGAGATCGTGCGCAAGTCGCAGGTCCCCATGGTCATCACCGACAACCAGAACGTTCCCATCAACTGGAACAACATCAGCTACCGGTTCTGGAGCAAAGGCCGATCGAAGGTTCCGCAAGTGCCCTTCGCGTACCTGGCGAAAGCGGAGCAGGAGTTCCTGCTCAAGCTGGTGAAGGACATGGACAAGAAGAACCAGCCCCTGGAGCTGGAGGCCGAAGGCCATACCTTCGGTTTCCTGCACTACGGGGAGTTCACCTTGTTGCACATCCTCTCCTGGATGCCGATGGTGGAGCTGGTCATCATCTTCCTTTTCTGCTTCGTGGGATACTTCGGGTTCCACATCATCCGCTCCAACGAGCAGAGTTCCCTCTGGGTCGGGCTGGCCAAGGAGACGGCGCATCAGTTGGGGACCCCCATCTCATCGCTACTGGGGTGGATCGACTTCATGCGCATGAAACTGGAAAACCTTCCCGAGCCGGAAAAGAACCTGCGCATCCTGGGCGAGATGGAAAGCGACATCTCCCGCCTCAACAAGGTGGCCACGCGCTTCTCGCAAATCGGATCCATCCCCGAATTAAAGCAGGCCGACCTCAACGAAATCCTGGGTTTTACGGCCCATTACTTCTCCTCCCGGCTGCCGCACTTGGGCAAAAGGATCAATATCGAGCTCCATCTCGGCGAGCTGCCGGAAATCCTCATCAACAAGGAGCTGATCGGGTGGGTCATCGAGAACCTGATCCGCAACGCCGTGGACGCCATCGAAGTGGAAGCCGGAGTCATCTCCATTACCACCCGCTACGCCGAGGAAGAGGGGACGGTGCATATTTCCATGGCCGATAACGGAAAAGGCATCCCCCGCGAGCACCTCAAGCATATTTTTAACCCCGGCTTTACCACCAAGAAGCGCGGTTGGGGGCTGGGACTGAGCCTGTGCCGCCGCATCGTAAATGAATATCACGACGGAAAAATCTATGTTGAGAAGAGCCAGAAGGACGTGGGGACGCAGTTCGAGATAGTGCTGCCCCTAGCTCCGGAAAGGACTTCCAGGAAGAAGCCATGAGCATTGCCGGCAAACGCCTCCTTTGGGTCGATGACGAAATCGAATTCCTCCGGGCCCATATCATGTTCATGGAAGAGCACGGCTACGTGGTCGAGAAAGCCACCAATGGCGACGATGCCGTGGCCATGATCAAGAGCGCGCCCTACGATCTGGTCCTGCTCGACGAGCAGATGGCCGGCAAGGACGGCCTCTCCACCCTGGAAGAGATCAAGGATTACGATCAGAACATCCCCGTGGTGATGGTGACCAAGAGCGAAGAAGAGCGCCTGATGGAAGCCGCCCTGGGCCGCAACATCAACGGCTACCTCATCAAGCCGGTGAATCCCTCGCAGATCCTTTCGGTATGCAAGGGCATCCTGCATTCGCGGGCCATCCGCAGCAACCACGTGACATCGGCCTACGTGCGCGAGCTCTCCGAGAACAAGTCCAGCCTGATGACCAACCTGCTTCCCCAGAAATGGGAGAAGATCTTCTTCCAGCTCTGCAAATGGGACAACGATCTGCAAGCCCTCGTGGACCAGGGCATGATAGACACCCATATCGGGCAGAAGAAGGAAATCGCCAAGCGGTTCATCTCCTACGTCGAGGAGAACTACGTTTCCTGGTTCGGCAAGAAGGGCGGCAACCCCAACATGTCCACCCAGGCGCTCAAGCGCAAGGTCATCCCGCCCCTTAAAAAGGGGGAGAAGGTCTGCTTGGTCGTAATGGCGGGTTTCCGGGTGGATCAATGGCTGGCCCTGCAACCCCTGCTCGAACCCTTCTTCAAGGTCGAGAACGCCATCTCCTGGGCGCTCCTCCCCAGCGAAAAGACCAACTGCCGCGCCGGGCTCTTCTCGGGCCAATCGCCCCGCGAAGTCAGCCTCAAGCAGCCGAGCTTGTGGAAGAAGATGCAGGAAGAAGAGGACAAGGCTCCCTATGAGCGGGAGCTACTGCGCCAGAATCTGCGCATCAACGGCATCGATCTCGAGGATCCCAAGATCATCCACTTGCGCCAACCCGAGGACGGCGAGAAGCTGCTCGCCGATCTTCCCAAGTACGAGGAAGAATCCCTGCTCACCGTCGTCGTCGAATTCTTCGATATGCTCAACCAGCTCCGCCAGGCGAGCCCGGTCCTCAAGGAAATCGCCCCGGACGAAAAAGGCTTCCGCGAATTGGCGCGCACCTGGTTCAAATCGTCCAAGCTTTTCGAAATGCTGAAGGCGATGGCGGAGAAGAACCGTACCGTGATCCTGACCAGCGATCATGGCACCGTCCTGGTGGACGCGCCGGCCGAGGTCTTCTGCCAGGAAGAAAAGACGCCCAACCCGCGCGTGAAGATCGGCCAGAATATCTCCTGCGATGAGCGTCACGCTTTGTTCGTGGAAACCCCCGTCCAGTTCGGCCTGCCCGGCGAAGTCGGCGAGATCGCCTACGCCATCGCGAAGGACAACTACTACTTCGTCTACCCCAACAAGTTCCAGTACTTCGTGACGCAGTTTAAGGGGCAAATGGTGGGGGGCGGGTTGTCCATCGAGGAGCTGCTGGTTCCTTTGGTGACTTTGACTCCGAAGACTTGAGGCTGCAGTGGTGGTGCGTGGAGCGCTGTTGGGCTGGGTCTGGGCGGGGCCGGGGGGCCGGTTCGCCTCAGACGCTCGCTAATCGGTTCCACCCGGTCCATCCACGTCCCGGGCAAGTGGGCGCCCGCGGAACCAAACTGTTGATCGGCTCGCCGGCTACCGCGCTGGTCTTATGGCTGGGCCATTTGTGTACCGCTCCTCCTCGCGGGGTCCCTTCGGACTGGGTCCTTAACTGCCCCCCTCCGCTCATCCGCGCGACACGACCGCCCCGACAGACCTTAGGGAGCTTCCTATCCACGCCACTCATCGACCGCGCACATCGAAGGCCAATCCACCTAGGGCGAGAATGCGAGCCGGGCTCAAGCGGCGGTCCCGGATGCTTTTTCAAAACGCTGTTCCTTATGGCTACCTCTTCCAACGCTTTTCCTTAAAGCACCGATCAAGGTGTCTGCGTGGATTGTCCTTGTCCCTCCCGTCCCTCCCGTCCCGCGCGTATCCCAGCGCGCGGTCCCGGCGCCGGTGCGGCAGGGCGAAGGCGGGGGTCGGACCCGGGCGCTCCGCGGCGAGTTGGGCGCAGGGCCCGGCGCGGCCGGACCGGCCACCCCGGCAGCGCCTG
Organism: Fibrobacterota bacterium; assembly: GCA_019509785.1. Classification (NCBI taxonomy): domain Bacteria; kingdom Pseudomonadati; phylum Fibrobacterota; species Fibrobacterota bacterium. Next base: position 22,014 of record JAEKLQ010000079.1, read on the forward strand.
CAACGACGTCATTCATCGATGCCGCATGCGCGTTGCGGAGGGATATCGATCCCGTGTTGGCCGGTCCGGCCATCGATCAAACCCGGTCGATGCGCCGGGACCGAAGCCCATCCGAGCCCCGGAGCGCCCGGGGCCGCCCCCCGCCGGACCTCTGCAGCACAGGACGCATGGACCCCCGCGATTCCTATTTTGATCCCCCATGGAAGAGATCCGCACCCACTCCGAAGAAGCCTCGGAGGCCTGGGCCCGCGCCTTCGCAACGCGCCTCAAGGCCGGGGACGGGGTCGCGCTATCCGGGGACCTCGGCGCGGGAAAGACCGTCGTTTGCCGGGGCATCGCCCGCGGGCTCGGATTTCCGGGCGACGTCCATTCGCCTTCTTACGCCTTGGTCCACGAGTATCCCGGGGGCAGCCTGCCCCTCTTCCATATGGACCTGTACCGGCTGGCACCGGGATCGGATTGGGAAGAGATCGGGCTCGATCATTATTTCCGGCAAGGCGGCGTATGCCTGGTGGAATGGGCGGAGCGTCTTCCCGCCGGAACGACGTTCACCTGGCGGATCGACCTCACCGCGGACGGCCCGTCGGATCGGATAATCCGCGTCGCGCGCGACTAGCGACTAGGGTTTGGATGCGACGGCGCCGTGGCCGAGCACCGAATCCACCCAGGCTTGATCCTCGGTCGAAAGCAAATCGCGATGCGGCAATTTGGCCAATTGGCTGGCGAGCCCGACGGTGTCGTGGGCGGCCACGCGTTTCTTGGCTTCGGTGACCGCCGCGTTCTGTTGTTCCTGCGCGGTCTCGACGGCATCCAAACGCGCGTAGATGATGCTATCGTCCTTATTGCTCAGGTACTGGGCCGACTTCAGGGCCTCGTAAAGCTGCCCGGCTTCCTTCATATTGCCGGTCTTGAAGACCGCGTCCGCCTCCTGGAAGCGGCTGGTCGAAACCCGCTTCTGGTATTGGTAATAGACCGTGAAACCGCCGATGAGGACGATCAGGCCGATACCCACCACCCAATCCCAGAAGGTGCTGGGCTTTTCGCTTTCTTCTTTTTCCAGGAAGCTCATGATCACCTTTCCGGGGCCGAACGCGCCTGCCCGTACGGGGCAATCAAGGTAGTAAAACCCGCTTTTGCCACCCGGCCAACTCCGGATCGCGCCAGCACTGAGCGAAGCGGCGGAGCAGCCCGCCGAACGGGAAGGTGGTTAAGGACACTAGTCCCAGCAGGGCCACCTCCAAGGCGGTGAAACGCCCGCCCAGCCGCATCCGGATTTCGGCCGCGCGGGCGCCGAAGCCATAGCTCACCGGGCATGCCAAGGCGGGAAGGGTGGCCTGGGCCACCGACCAGACCGAAGCCAACCGCGACAGATCGTAGGCGTTCGCGAGGCCTAAATGCAGGGACTGCATGCGCGGACGCGCCAGCCATAGGACCCGGCGGCTGGAGCGCCATCCGAAAGCGGCGATCAACCGCCAGACTCCCGGATCGAGCGCCCATTTCAATCCGGCCCGCCGGAACCGATTCCCGATGCGCCCGAGTAATGACACCCAGCTCTCCGGCAGGCGCAGCGCGCCGCGTTGGCCCGCGAACCCATCCGCAGCGCCCGGTCCGCTCCCATCCATGCCCTTGTTTCCGTTTCCATGCGAACCATGGTTTCCGGAAGCAGGCTTACTTGAAGGTTTTTTCTCCCCGTGCCCCGAAGGGTGATCCGAACCCGGATTTCCTCCGTCCTCATCAGGATCCTTTCCTAGCGCGCGCAACGGATCGGCCGAGAGGATCTTTTTCCACCAAAGGAAATGGACGCCCGCGACCACGCGTAAGGCGGCCGGGCTTTCGTATTCGAGATGATAGCGGAAACGGATCAGCCAGAGCGCGAGCAGAAATAGAAACAGGATGGCGGCCAGGATCGACCAGACCACCCTCAGGACCTCACGGGGTGACCGGCGCGGCGGCCGCGGGGCCCTTGGCCGGCGCTTTCGCCGAGGCGGAGGAGGATTTGGCGGACGAGGCCTTCGCATGGGCCGTGGCGCCCTTCTCGGACTTGGCCTTCAGGTTGTCGGCGCTCTTGGTGTCCCCGCCTTCGTTGGCCTTCTTCTCCAGCTTGGCGATGAGCCCGTCGATATTGGAGGTCTTCAGGATCGTCTTGAACTGATCCCCGTAATTGCGGGCCGTGCTCAAATCGTCGATGATCAGATCCCAAGCCTTCCAGGTGGAGTCCTCGGCCAGCAGCTTGTAGGTCACCACCGACTCCGTCCCTTTGTTCCAAACATGGGCCGTAACGCTGGCTTTCCCGTTCGCGATCTCCGGGGCTTCGTAGGTGGAAGAATCGGACTCGTAGGCTTCCAGTTTCCTGACCGAGGCGTTCTCCACCATCTCCCGGAAAGCCTTCACGAATCGCTTCTGCTGGTCCGGCGTCATGGTCTTCCAGGTTTCCGGTCCCAGGGCCCGTTTGCCGAGCTCTTCGAAATCGAAAATCCCGTTGATGAGCACCTTCAGCCGATCCTTGGAGGCGCCTTTGTCCCGCAGCATCTTCTGAAGTTCCGCGTCCTTCTTCTTGATGATGGCCACCGGATCGCCGGGGTTGGCCGCGAAGGCCGTGACTCCCGCCATCAGAACTACCGCTATCGACCGCTTCAATCCGAACATCCAAACTCCTTGCCCCCGCGGGTCGACGACCATCCGGCCGCCGCTTCGTCCCGATCGGCTAGGGGCTCTTAGGTCCCAAATTATGTATAAAATCGCCCAAAGTCCATCCGATCGACTTGATCACCTTGGCCACGGCGAGATTGTAGTTCAGCACGGCTTCGTAATAATCCCGTCTGGCGCCCAGCGCGGTTTTGTACGGGGATATCAGGTCCTTGGCGTTGGACGGATCCAAATCGTATTTCATGGCCGCGCCTTTCAGCCAAGCCTCCGCGGCGCGCAGGGATTTCTGGGCATCGGCCACGTCCGCCTTGCAATTCAGCATCTGCAGGTATTCGTCCTGCATCTTGAGCAGTAGCCCGCGGGCGGCATAGGCCTCGGTACGCTCCAGCTGGTTGAGTTCGATCCTCTCCTTGCGGACCTTCTCGTAACGCGACCAGAAATTGAGGTTCAGGCGCATGCCCAGCCCGCCCACGGCGGTCAGCTCATTGAGGGGATCGCGGGCGAAGGGATCCTCGCCGCCCGAAGAGCGCGCCGGGGACCAGGCCTTGGTGTATTTGAAGTCGCCGAACAGGAAGATATCCGGGCCGAGTTCCCCTTTCGCGACGCGCACCAGTTCGCGACGGGCCGCCAAACCGTTGGCAAGGCGCTTGAGATCGGGATGGTTGAGCAGGGTCAGCATCTTCAGGGAATCCAGCGACGGGAATACTTCGGACCGCATCGTGAGGTTGGTATCCCGCGGGGCGAGAGCCTCGGAGTCCGGCACCTGGAGCAGGAAGTGCAAGGCCAGATCCGCGCGGGAGACCCCCGTGGTCGCCTCGTTGCGGGCTTTCTCGAAGGTGTAGCGACCGGCCTTCAATTCGAGGAGATCCGTCTGCTTTACGTTCCCGTCGCCCTCGTCGAGTTTCTCCTCCATCGTCTTCTGGGCCTTGTCCAGGTCCTTGGCCGCATTGCGGAGGATGGATAGCATTTGGCCCGCGTAGATCCGCTGGAAATACCGCTGCTGCGCCTCCTCGGAGACATCCATTTTTTCCTTTTGGAACTGGGCTTCGGAGACGCGGATATTGGCCTCGGCCGCGCGCTTGCCCGCGATGTAGCGGGTGAAATTCAAAGGCTGCGCCACCGTGGCTTCGATCCCGAAGAAGGGCCCCCACTGATGGAAGTCGTACTCTTTCTGCTTCTGGAAGATGGGCGTATTGTCCGGCAGGAATTCCCTGTTGGTTGAAATCGAGGTGCTATCGAGCACGGTACGCAGGCCCGGCGCGGGGCCCATGCCGGTTTCCACGGTGAATTTGGGGAGGATGGCGGACCGCTTCAGATCCTCGAGTTGCAGTTCGCTCTTGTCGATCTCCAGCCGCTTCTCCTTCAAGATGGGATAGACCTCCATGGCCATCTTTTCGGCCGTGGCGTAATCGAAGGCGCGCGCGGGCGGCGTCGGACGATCGGCAGGCGGCGCGGAGGGAGCGGGCGCAGGGGGTTGGGGCGCGGCGGACGCGCTATCGGAAACGGGGCTATCCGTCCCGGCTTTGGCCGGCGCGGTACGGTTCGGGGCATGAACGGGCCCCGGTTTAGATGCCGGCACGCTGTCGGATCCGGGATGCGGGGCCGCCGACCGGGACGCGGCGGGCGCGCCCGTTGATTGCAACGGGGACGGGCCTGTGCCGGCGGATGCGATGGCGGCGCAGACGAACGCGCCGCTTAAGATGCGCGCGAGACGGTTGCTTTCCCGGTGGGGTTCCATTTTAGGCATCGAATCGGGAAACTATTTTATTTACAATGACATTCAGGATAATGAGCTTCATCCGTATGCCGGACAAAGGTACATTTATTCTCCGCATGATACCCGCATCAACCCACCGCGCGAACGCCCCCAGAATCCCAGACCGCGCGTGAACGCTCGGTCCTTCGCATTGCCCCCCGAGATCACCCCCGATTGGGTTTCGCGGGAGCATGGCCGCCTTCTGGACGGGGCCGGAAACGGTCCGCTGGAACTCGATTGCCGCAAGGTCGTCCGGCTCGATACCCTGGCCCTCGCTTGGCTGGCCCAATTGCAGGAGTCGCTATCCCAGCGCGGGGGCAAACTGGTGCTCAAGGGCCTTTCGCCCGAAATGAAGAAGCGCTTGGCCCACGCGGTGCTGCCGGAAACCGGGGACGCGGAAAAAAAACCGCCCCTCCCGTTAACCGAGCGGGTGGGCGAGTCCGGCATCGCTTTCATCGTGGAGATGCGCGATACCCTTGTGCTTCTCAGCGAATCCCTGTACTGGTCCACCTTCGCCCTGTTCCGTTCCAAGACGCTGATGCGCGGGGATACCGTGATCCAGATGGTGCGTCTGGGGAGCAACGCCCTGCCCATCGTGCTCTTGCTCTCGGTCATCATCGGCTTTACCTTGGCGCTGCAATCGGGGATCCAATTGCAGAAATTCGGCGCCACGGTTTTCCTGGCGAGCGGCATGGGCATCAGCATGGTGACCGAGTTCGGCCCGATCCTGACCGCCGTGATCCTGGCCGGGCGCTCAGGCAGTTCGGTTACGGCGGAAATCTCCACCATGGTGGTGCAGGAAGAAGTCGGCGCCTTGCATGCCATGGCCATCAACCCGATCCATTTCCTGGTGCTGCCCCGCTTCTGGGCCATGTCCCTGACCGGACCCATGCTGACCGCGGTGTCGGCCGCTTCCGGCATTTTCGCGGGGGGCGCGGTGGGATTCTGGTTCTTCAAATTGTCCCCGGCATCGTATATCTCGGGTCTCAAGGAAGCGGTCACCCTCAACTTCATGGGACAAGCGTTGGTGAAATCCGTAACCTTCGCTTGGATCATCGCGTTGGTGGCGATCAACAAGGGGCTGAACGTGCGGGGAGGGGCCGACGCGGTGGGCAAGGCCACCACTTCGTGCGTAGTGACCTGCATATTCGCGATAATCTTCGCGGATGCCGTGTTTTCCTTCATCTTCTACTATTGAGTCGCATGGACGAGGGGCCTAAATTAGTGGTGAAACGGTTGCGCGCCGGCTACGGCGGCGATCCGGTTTTGCAGGACGTATCCCTTACCGTCCAGCCCCGGGAGATCCGCATCGTGCTGGGCGGTTCCGGTTGCGGCAAGTCCACCCTGCTCAGGAACATCATCGGGTTGGAGAAACCGCTGGGGGGCGAGATCGAGATCCTGGGTTCCAAGGTGGATTGGAGCCAGGGCCAATCCCCGATCGAGCAGCTCCGCCGCATGGGCGTGCTCTTCCAAGGCGGCGCCCTGCTCTCCTCCCTGACCGTCGGGGAAAACGTGGCCTTGCCCATGCGTATCCATAACCCCGGGCTCCCGCCGGCCGTGGTGGAAGAACTGGTCCGCATCAAGCTGGGGCAAGTGAAACTCGAACAAGCCTACGATAAGGCGCCCAATGAGCTTTCGGGGGGCATGCGCAAGCGGGCCGCCTTGGCGCGCGCCATCGTGAACGATCCCGAACTCCTGTTCTGCGACGAGCCCTCGGCGGGACTCGACCCCGTCACTTCGCGTAGCCTGGACGAGCTGCTGCTCGAGTTGCGCGAGAACCTGGGGATCACCATGGTGGTGGTGACCCATGAGCTGGATTCCATCCGTACCTTGTGCGATCGCCTTACCTTCCTCTCCCAAGGAAAGGTTATTTGCGATAGCACCCTCGAGGAGGCCGAGCGTTCCGGGCCGCAAGAGGTGAAGGATTTCCTGGCGCGCAAGCCCGAGCCGCATAAGGCCAAGGGACGGGTGGCCGTATTCAATGTGGAGGAGGGCTGATGGACGTGAGCCGCGCGGAAAAAGCCCGCTTGGGTATCTTCCTGATCGGAACGGCCGTTTTGCTGGTGGTGGTGATCTTCGCCTTGGTTGGCAAAAAGATTTTCACCAAGAAGGTGCCCTACTTCACCCGCCTGTCGGAAACGGTGAGCGGGCTGGAGCTCGGGACTCCCGTGAAACAGAACGGCGTGGACGTGGGAAACATCGTCGCCATCCTGACCGACACGACGGATGTCACGCGGTCGGTCGTGCGATTCGAGGTAAACAAGGGCACCCCCGTTAAGCAGGACATGGTGGCCAGCATGGGCAGCTATGGAATCACCGGACTGAAATACCTGGAGCTCACCGGGGGCAGCTACTCCGCCCCGGACGTGCCGCCCGGCGGCGAGATACGCTCTGAACTATCGACCTTGGGGAAACTCACGCAACGGGCCGATTCCATCGCCTACAAGATCGATCGACTGCTCGGGAACGTGCTGGCCCTGACCGAGTCCCAGGGACGGGCCCAACTCGAGAAGCTGGTGAACAGTTCGGTGAACCTGGCAGGCAGCCTGGACAGCCTCACCTCGGATATCGCCCGCATCCGTCCGGGGCGGCGCATCGACGCGATCTTGGCCGATGCGGAAGCGGCTACCTCCACGCTCAAGGACAAAATCAAGAAAGCGGAAATCGATGAGACCGTCCATGAATACCGCAAGCTGGCGGAAGGCGCGGGAGACGTCGCCCAGAAGATGGACATCACGATTCTCCGCGTCCAAGAGGACTTGTCGCAATCGATGAATAACCTGAAGGAGACCATGAAGAACATGAACGCCTTCAGCCGCCAGATCCGGGAGAATCCCTCGGTTCTGTTGCGCAGCGAAGAGAAGCAGGAGCGCCACAAATGAACCGCGCCCTTCCCCTCCGCCATCCCGCCCGCGCCGCGGCCGTCCTGATCTTGTCGCTCCTTTCCGGATGCTACTGGGGCAAGGTCCAGGAGACGAAGTATTACGTGCTCGACTACGTGCCTACGCCCCCGCCCGAGCGCATCCAGAAGGGCCCCTACCCGTTCGTCCTGCGCCTGCGGGACTGCGAAATCGCCGAAGCCTACCGGCGCAGCCAGATCGTCTACCGTCAATCCGCCAACCAGATGCAGTTCTACGGGCTGCACCTGTGGGCCGTCGATCCCGACCGGATGATGACCGACCTGGCGCTGAAGCATTTGAAGGCCGCCCAGCTCTTCGACAATGTCACCCGCACGGTGGAGAACTTCGTTCCCGACTTCTACCTCTCCTGCAACGTGCAAGCCATCGAGGAGTTCGACAGCAAGGAGCAGGTGTATTCCCATCTCGCCATCGAATACCAGCTCGAGAACGCCAAGACCAACGTGATCACCTGGAAGAAGCTCTACGACCTGCGCAAGGCGGTGGTCCAACCGGAACCGATCTACGTGGTCCGGGAGCTGTCGGCGCTGGCGGAAACCATTAACGATCGCCTGGTGCAGGAATTGGACGTGGTGCTGGACGAGGCCAAGTACAAGAAGCAGGAGAAGACCGACAGCGTACGGGCCGATACGGCCGCCCACGGCGCCGCGGGCCCCGAGCGGCAAGCCGGCCCAGCGGCTCCCGGTCCCGTCCGCGAGGCCGGGAAGGCCAAGCGCTGACCGCATGCGCCGCGTGCTAGCCTCCTTTCTGCGGGCCCTTTGCGGAACGGGAGCCGACCGGCGCAGCGCCGGCCCGATCGCCCGTCTAATCACCATCCTGCCGGGAATCCTGCTTTCCGTCCTGCCGGCGCGGGCAGTCCAGATCGGGGATCTGCCTGGCGAGGACATTTCCAGCGGGGAGGTCAGCAAGGCGGAAGCCCGGGCCCACGTGGAAACGCCCGTGCGGCACAACAATAATTGGTTGGCCGCTTCCATCGAAGAGCAATTGGCGCGGGAACGAACCCTCATCCCCATGGGGAAGGGCGCCATTTTCGTGCCGAGCTATACCGAACCCCGCCGCGAACCCGAAGTCACCGTTACCACCTTGGGCGGAATGCAGGTGAAGAACGGGACCACGGGGCAACGCATCCTGGTGGATTCCGGCCTGTACACCGTGCGGCTGGGCTCGGGCACCGCCGCGCAGCAAATGTCCGTCGACGTAAGGGTGGAAGAAGGGCATACTTCGGTGGTTCCGCCCGAATGGAGCGGCCTGCTGGTGGAGACGCTGACGCCGGAGGGCAACTACCTCGAATCCCAATACGAGGTCATCCGCGTCGACCGCGGAACCAACTACGGCAAGGGCCGCGGCTTACCGGAAGAGCGCCTCCAGGATATCCGGGCCTGGCTTCTTCCCGCCGGCATGTACCGGATCAGCAAGCCCGGGGAAGGCTTCAACTCCTTACGCAATTACATCACCGTGCAACTCAATCCCGGAGAGCTGACCCAGATCGAACTGATCTTCGACAAGACGAGCGGCGACCTCATCGCCGGGGGCGTGAAGGCATTGAACACCCGGGTCAAGATGGGCAGCAATTGGAGCCTGGGCATCCGCGCCGGCGGCAACGTGGATCTATCCCGTGTGACCGACAATACGGATACGCGCAAGGAGGCCGCCTTGGTTTCGGACGACCTACGCATGCGCTTGCAATACGACGATGCCCTTTACCTGGGAACCACCGAGCTGTTCCTGCAAGATAATTTCAGCAAGGAGCGCAACCGCCGCCTGAACGTCACCTCCGACATCGCCGAACTACGCACCACCTGGATTCGGCGCTTGCTGCCCTGGCTGGGCCCGTACGTACGCACCATCCTCTCCACCCATTTGTTCGACAACAAGCCGGTCACGGACTCCGTCTCCATCGTCACCCAAAAGGACTCTTCCGGAACGCTGGTGCCGCAGGTCTCCAAGATCGTAGGCGGGAACTTCATCATCCAACCATCCCTCGATCCCCTTAACTTACAGGAAGGGGCGGGATTCAACGTGGAGATGGTCTCGAAGTACTACCTGGAAGCCAATTCCCAGCTCGGGGTAGCGGCCATCCAGAACTTGGTGGACTACAGCTACGTCACCAATGGGGAGGGTCAATATCTCCGCGCCAAATCGACCTACGAGATCGGCGTCGAGGGTAACCTGTACGGAACCCTCCGCCTGGGATCGGACATGACCTTGGATCTGCGCCTGGAGCTTTTCGCCCCCAATTCCGACCCGGCGCGCATCCGCTTGCGGGACCTCACGGCCGACTTCCGCTTCTTCCTCACCCGGAACATCGAGATTGGGTACCTGTATCAGGTCAAGGAAGAGACCGCAATAACCAAAAACCGCTTCCCCAGCTCGCACAACCTGTCCCTGCGATTGTCCTTCAATTATTGAGGGCCCTACCCAACGCCCATGGCCCGGAGGTAGGCCCGCGCCACGGTCGGGAAGTCCCAACGGTACCGATTGGCCGGCGGCTGAACCTTTCCCTCCAGATAGCCCAGCGCTAGTCCGCGGAGTTCCGTTCCATCGCGGTAAAGATCCACGGGAGCCCCTTCCGCTTGGAGCCAGCGCGTAAGCGGCAAATCCGGAACCAGGATGGGACGTCCCAAGTGGAGCAGATGCAGCAACGATCCGCTATTGCTCTTGAAGCGCATGGGGCTGACGAAAAGATCGCATAAGCTTAAGTGCGACCCGACCCGTTCCGGAGGCAGCCAACCCGTGACGCGAACGCGATCGGAAAGGCCGCGCGCCGCCGCTTCGTGTTCGAGGCGTTCCTGCATGCCGCTTGCGGATCGTTCCCCGCCCAGGATCAATAAAGCCGTCCCGGGATCGAGGGTCGCCAGCAGATCGAAAACCTGGGCATAATCCGAGGCCGGATTGAGGAATCCGAATATCCCTATGATGGACTTAGGCCTACGCGGGAAATAATCTTCCTTGCGCACGACCGGGCTGGCTACGGAGGGCGCGTAGAAGGCGTGCGGGACCGGTTCAAGCACCTTGCCGGGGGCCAGCGGGCCCAGGATGGCGGCGTTGGGGCCCGATAGGGGAATCACGCGATGGGCTGCATATCCCGCGGCTTGGAGCCGCCGTTCACGGGCGAACTCCCGGTGCTTCCATCGATAGATGGCGCGCTTCAACCAGAGCAAGGGCGGGAAACCCGCGCGCAGATCGGCGTAAGGGAAGGCGAAGGGATCTTCCGCGTAGACTTCATGCGGAACCACGAACATCCGGCCGGGAAAGCGCGCCCCCAAGCGGATCAGGAAACCGGGATCGGGAACCAAGGACCTTTCGTAATGCACGAGGATGGCTTGGCACGATTCCAATCGGGGCGAAGCCAGCGCGTGCCGGAAGGGTACGAAGGCCAGATCGCATTCGGCCGCCAGGACGGCGGCCAATCTTCCGACGTAATCGGCGATGCCGCAGGGTTGGGATGCGTCGGGGCCGACGAGGCCGATGCGCGAACGGGGCATGGGGGGATTATAGCGTATGTCGGGCCGGGAAGGGGGCCCGCCCTATCGATTCCGGTCCGCCGAGGCGATACTATTTGTGCTGCGAACGCGCCCGTTCCGACATCACCACGGTATCCGGCGGCACCGAAGAGGTAATCCAGCAGTTACCGCCGATCACGCTGTTGCGCCCGATGGTGGTCTTCCCGCCCAGCACGGTCGCCCCCGCATAGATGGTCACCCCGTCTTCGAGGTTGGGATGGCGCTTGATTCCCTTGATGGGATTCCCGTCCTCGTCCTTCTTGAAGCTCAGGGCCCCCAAGGTCACGCCCTGGTACAGCTTCACCCCGCGGCCGATCACGGCGGTCTCGCCGATCACCACGCCCGTACCATGATCGATGAAGAAGCCCGGGCCGATGGTCGCGCCGGGATGGATGTCCGAGCCGGTCCGGGAATGGGCCACTTCGCTCAGCATGCGCGGAAGCAATGGGACGCCGTCGCGGTACAACTCGTGGGCCAGGCGATGGGTCGAGATGGTTTGCACGAACGGATAGCTCATCAGTACTTCCACCACCGAACCGGCGGCGGGATCGCCTTCGTAGGCCGCCAACAAATCCTCGCCCAATACGCGCCGGATGGAGGGAAGGTTCGATAGGAGGCGATCGGTGATTTCCATGGCGCGCGGGCCATTCCCGCCTTCCGGCGCAGGCGCGGTTTCGGGCCCGTTGCGGGAGGCCCGGTAGTCCAAGGCCTTGACGATATGCGAAGCCAAGGCCGAACGCGCCGAAGCCAGGCTGTCCCGCAGGAACGCATCCAACTCGTCCTCGCGCAAAGCCTGATCGCCGAATACGCCCGGGAACAGGATGGATAGAAGCTGATCCACCAATTGGGCGACGGCCTCGCGGCCGGGCAGCCGATGCACGGCGCTGATGTTGCACAGATGATCGCCCGCCACCGCGCGCCCCAGATCGGCGGCGATGGCGGCTAGGCTTTCTTTATCCAAGGGCTTATTCACGGGTTACTCGATCCTGGCCGGAAGTATGTCGATCCAAGTCGAAATATACCCCATGGGTAACCGACCTCCAAGGCGAAGGCATGGCGCCGGATAGAGCGGGATAGCGGTATCCTGGCGCGGGCCCGCGGTATCTACGGTACAATTGGCAGGGAGGGAAATCCCATGATTTCGCATATCGAGATCTTCCGGCTGGCGCTCCCCATGGAGCCGTTCCGGATCGCGACGGAACTCTCCACCGTCGCGCAGAACACCTTCATCCGCATCCACGACGGGGACGGGCTTGTTGGTATGGGGGAATGCTCCGCTTTCCCCATGCTGGTGGGAGAGACCCAGGAAACCTGCTTCGCGGTGGCCCAGGACTTCGCCCGGCTCCTCAAGGGAAAGGACCCCTTCGATATCGAGGGCCGCATGGCCGATCTGGACCGCGCCCTCGCCTTCAATACCACCATCAAAAGCGCTTTCGACATGGCCTTGCACGACCTCGCCGCCAAGGCCGCGGGCGTGCCCCTGTACCGCTTCCTGGGCGGGGAGCGTAAGGAAATCGAAACCGACCTCACCATAGGCATCAACGCGCCGGACCGCATGGCGGAGACGGCCCGCGATTTCGTCCGCAAGGGCGTGCGCATCATCAAGATCAAGCTGGGCAAGGACGGCGAGGAAGACGTGGAGAGGGTGCGTTCCATCCGCGCGGCGGTGGGCCCTGACATCGGGCTGCGCATCGACGCCAATCAAGGTTGGGATTTCGATACCGCCCTTCGCTGCCTCCGCGCCTTGGAGCCCTGCGACGTCCAGTTCTGCGAACAGCCCATCCACCACCATTACGATTACCTTCTGCCGGAGCTGCGCGAACGATCCCCCATCCCCATCATGGCCGATGAAAGCGTCTTCAACCACCACGATGCCATCCGCCTCATCGAGGCGGAAGCGGTGGATGCCATCAACGTTAAGCTCGCCAAATCGGGCGGCATCCTGGAAGCCCGGCGCATCGCGGAAACCGCCGCCCGCTACGGCATCCCCTGCATGCTGGGCGGCATGCTGGAAAGCCGCCTGGCCCTGACCGCCATGGCGCACCTCGCCATGGCCCAAAGGAATTTCGCGTACTACGACCTGGACACCTGCCTGCTGGGGCAGTTGGAAGATCCCGTGGTGGGCGGGGCCCGCTATCGCGGGTATTTTCTCGAAGTTCCCGATGCGCCGGGGATCGCCGCGGATATCGATCCCGCCTTCCTGGCGCGGTGCCCGGGCATCGTGATTTAAAGCCCCAAGGTCGGGAAATTCTTAGCTTTGGCGCTCACGTTCCGGGGACAACCGCATGCGCATTTTCGTCGATGAAAACATTCCCATGGGCCGCGAGGCCTTCGCCGCCCATGGCGAGGTCACCCTTTTCGCCGGCCGCAACCTCAAGCGCGCCGACTTGTCCGCCGCCGACGCTCTCCTGGTCCGCTCCGTCACCCGCGTGGACGCCGGCCTTTTGGAAGGCACGCCCGTCCGCTTCGTGGGCACGGCCACCATCGGCACCGATCATATCGATCAGGCCTGGCTGGCATCGCAAGGTATCGGCTTCGCATCGGCTCCCGGTTGCAACGCCAACTCCGTAGGCGAATACCTGGCTTCCGCATTGACCTGGCTGGCCGCCGAAAAGGGTTTCGCGCTGGAAGGCAAGACGCTGGGGATTATCGGATGGGGGCATGTCGGGAAGCGCGTGGAAGCCAAGGCCGCGGGCCTGGGACTGAAGGTATTGCGCAACGATCCTCCCCTGGAGCAGTCCGGCGGCGCGCCCGGAGTCGCCTTCGTATCGCTGGAGCGATTGCTGGACGAGTGCGATATCCTGTCGCTGCACGTGCCTCTCATCAAGGCCGGCCCCCACCCCACCCTCGAACTGGCGGGCCCGGACTTCTTCGCGCGCCTCCAGCGCCCCATCGTCCTATGCAATACCTGCCGCGGCGAAGTGATCGACGAAACCGCCCTGCGCCAGGCCCATGCCGCCGGGCGCATCCGCCATCTCGTCCTCGACGTGTTCGCGGGGGAACCGAGGCCTGATCCGGCCCTCTGCGCGATCGCCGATCTCGTGACTCCGCATATCGCGGGGTATTCCCTGCCCGGCAAGCTCAACGGCACCACCCAGGTGGCCGCCGCCTTCCGTGCCTGCTTCGGATTCCCGGATGCCTGGGCGCCCGCCTACCCCCATCCTTCCGAAGACGAACTGGCGTACGTCCCGGGCAGCGACGCCTCCTTCCTCAGGCGATGCATCGCCTCCGTTTACGACGTGGCGGAAGACGATGCCCGTTTGCGTTCCGCCCTCCGCGAAGCCGATCCCGGCAAGGGATTCGATCGCTTGCGGCGCGAATATCCCATCCGTCACGAATTCGCATCATACCAAGTAATCGGGTTACCGGCGGAAAAGCGGGAGTTGCGTTCCCGGCTGCAAGCCCTGGGTTTCCGCATCCGCTGAACCCAGGCGCGCGACGCTCCGGGGATCCGCCCGCCCACCATCCCTGATTCCGGGCGGATATGCCCCGATCCGCCGTGGAGCCGCATAAAAAAAGGCAAACTTCACGCCGATAGCGCCGGGACGGCCTCCAGAAGCGGATTGAGTTCGGAAAACGGTGGAGATTTGCCGCCGGATCCAGTACCTTAGGCCATACTGTGGCGAACCTTTGTTTCACCGCGAACCCGGGGTTCGCGAGGGAAGCAGAACGCCGCGTTCGCGACAAGCCGCCGGCAAGGGCGGCGAAACCGGGAAAACGAAATCCCGGGGTGCGGATCCGGTTCCCTGGCGATGCCTAGGGGACGGGGTCGGTGACCCCATCTGACAGCCCAGAAAGGACTGCCATGAAGAACATGCTCTCCCAGCAGACCCCGGTGCGCTCCCTGCTTAAGCTTCGCCCCATGGCCATCGAGCTTTTGGATAAGCGCAAGCTGCGCTATTGGGACGCTCTGGACAAACCGCTGGGGGACTTGTTCCGGAAGGAAGGGCTCCGGTCCGCAGCCAACGGCCTTCCTGCGGAAGGCGGCCCTCAAAGAGAGGGCGGCCCTCGAAGCGAGGGCATGGATGATTTTCTGGACGAGGTGAGCTATACGCGCGTTCCGGCGCCAGATACGGACTGGAGCGCCATGCCGTTGTACATGCTCATTGATTACCTGACCCACGAGCATCGCAGCCTTCTCCTCCAGGAAGTCGCCGATATTTCCCACCTACTGGACGTGCATACCCTCTCCGACGATGCGGAGGCCAGGCAGCTGCGGCCCTTTCACCGCGACTTCCAGGCCTGGGTGCGGGATTTCCAGGGCCATATCGACCAGGAAGAGGGCTTCCTCTTCCCCCGGGTTCTGCGTTACGAGGCTTGCCTGCGTGATCGCAACGTCCATCCCGAATTCCACCGTGGTTCCATCCAGTCCTTCATGGCCACCCGCGAAGCGCAAGTGGGCCGGCAATTCTACAAGACTTGCGAGACCTTCGCCCATCGCCTGGAAGCGCATTCCGCCGCCCATCCGGGCTCACCCGCCGCCGGTGAACTTGCGGAAACCGCCGCGCGCCTGAGCGCCAAACTCAGCGCCCATTTCGAACTCGAATCCAAAATCCTCTACGTAGCCGCCCGGGAACTGGAGCGCAGCCTGTACAACATGTCCATCGACGGCGACCCGGCCGTGGTGATGCATCGTCGGGGGCCGATGGATTCCGGGATCATGCGCCTGGAAGACGCGTAATCGTTCGCAAGGCCTTCATCGCCCTCTTCGCGGGCATTCTCGCAGCGGGATCGGCGCAGGCCCAACCCTCTGCGGCTACGGCGGCGGACTCCGGCTGGACGCCCCTTTGCAATGGCAAGAACCTGGATGGCTTCAACCTGTTCATCAACGGTACGGGCCTGGTCCCGCCCGCAGGGCGAACCGAATTCGACATCGATAGCGGCATGATCCATGCCCCCACGGGAGCCAAAGGGCATGTGGTCACGGCCAAGGAGTATGGCTATTACCGCGTCCGCGTGGACTATCGCTTCAGCCCGGAAAACGGCACCGAGAATGCGGGAATGCTGATCCATTTCGATCTCGGGCAAGCCGCCACCCTGAAGAACGTGAGCCGCCCGCGCTCCATCGAGGTGGACATCCAGAAGGGGGACAACTCGGAGTGGACCCTATGGGCCGCCGCGCAGCTTGGGCCTTATATCACCACCACCGTGAAATCGGGCACGGAAACATCGGCCAGCCCCGCTTACCTGCCCGCCGCGCAGGGGGGCGTCCCCTTTACCGCCGACCCTTGGGGCTCCCGCACCATCTTCAGCGCCATGCCCAACTCCGACAAGCCCAAAGGCGAATGGAACCACGGCGAAGCCTCCATCCACGGCGATAGCGGATCCTTCTGGCTGAACGGGCAACTGCGCTGCGCCGGGTGGGACTTCCAGGCCCGCGCCAATGCGAGCAACCCGACTCCCCGCGTGCGGTATGGACGCGGAGCGATCGCTTTGCAATCGGAAGGGCACCAGATCTGGTACCGCAACTTCGAGATCATGGAACTCGATTCCGCGACGGGAATCCCCTTGCATGCCCGCCGCGGCTGCACCGCCCGGGCCGATACCCGCTACGATCCCCGCGCCGTGGTCGATGATGGCACTTGCGCGGCCGCGGCGGCGCGCGACCGGATCGCCTCGGAGCCTTTGTTCCGCGCTTTCGGGTCCTGCGCTTCGCTTTCCGCGGAGATCCGGCGGCCCGGCGCCTATTCCTTGGAAGTCCTCGATGCGCGCGGGAACCGGGTGGCCGCCTGGCACGGGCAGGGGCCCGAGGGCCGGAGGCTGCCTTTGGAAGCCCACGGGATTTTCCTGGTCCGCTTCGATTCGAGGGCCGGATCCTCGACTTCACTTATCGCGGTTCCCTGACTTCGTTTTCCCCGGCCGGCCGTGAACGCTGGCCCGGGTCTTTCGTTTTAGGGTACGGGGTAAAGGGTTCAGGGTAGAGAAAACCCCTCCTCTTCAACCCTTTACCCTGTACCCTTAACCCTGTGCCCTTCTCTCCCCGATCAGTCCCTGAAGCCCGATTCCAAAGGGCCCAACCGCATTCGCAGTCTTGAGCTTCCGCCCCCCGGGAACTACATTCTGTCCTCCAAAAAAACGGCTTTTTACACGATTTCCGAGACTCAAGAGATCCACTGAAGGGAGTTCATTATGGCGAAGGCGCCTAAGTACGTCTATCTATTCGGCAAGACCAAAACCGACGGCAATTCCGGCATGAAGGAATTGTTGGGCGGCAAGGGCGCGAACCTCGCCGAAATGTGCCGCATCGGGCTCCCCGTCCCTCCCGGCTTCACCATCACCACCGAAGTCTGCACCTACTACTACGACAACAAGCGCACCTATCCCTCCGTCCTCCGGGCGCAGATGGAAGAGGGCATCAAGACCATCGAGGCCCAGACCAAGGCCAAGTTCGGCGACCTGAAGAACCCGCTGCTGGTTTCGGTCCGCTCCGGAGCCCGCGACTCCATGCCCGGCATGATGGACACCATCCTCAACCTCGGCCTCAACGACCAGACCGTAGTGGCCCTGGCCAACAAGACCAACAACGAGCGTTTCGCCTGGGATTGCTATCGCCGCTTCGTGCAGATGTACGGCGACGTTGTGCTCGGCGTGCAGAAGATGCCCGGCGAGGACCATGAGCCCTTCGAGATGGTCATCGAGAGCATCAAGGAAGATCGCCATGGCGACAAGGACATGGACGATACCAAGCTCACCGTGGCCGACCTCAAGGAACTGGTCCACCGCTTCCAGATCCTCATCAAGGAACGCACCGGCAAGGCCTTCCCCACCAATCCGTGGGAACAGCTCACCGGCGCCATCGGCGCCGTGTTCGGCTCCTGGATGAACGACCGCGCCATGGTCTACCGCCGCAAGTACAACATCCCCCATGAATGGGGCACGGCGGTCAACGTGCAGGCCATGGTCTACGGCAACACCGGCGAAAACTCGGGTTCCGGCGTGGCCTTCACGCGCGATCCCGCCACCGGCGAAAAGGTGTTCTACGGCGAGTTCCTCATCAACGCCCAAGGCGAAGACGTGGTGGCCGGCGTACGCACCCCGCAACCCGTCGTCGAAATGATCCAGAGCATGCCCGCGGCGTATAAGGAGCTGGATCGCATCCGCACCGCGCTCGAGAAGCATTTCAAGGACATGCAGGACTTCGAGTTCACCATCGAGGACGGGGTGGTGTACATGCTGCAGACCCGTAACGGCAAGCGCACCGGCGTGGCCGCCGTCCGCATCGCCTGCGAAATGGTGGAAGAGAAATTCATCGATTGGGAAACCGCGATCACCCGCGTTCCCGCCGATCAGCTCGATCAGGTCCTGGCCCCCATCTTCGATCGCGCCGCGCTTTCGACCACCACCGTCATCGCCACCGGCCTGCCGGCCGGCCCCGGCGCCGCTTCCGGCAAGATCTATTTCAACGCCGAGCGCGCGGTGGAAGCCGCCGAAAAGGGCGAGAAAGTATTGCTCGTCCGCGTCGAGACTTCCCCTGAGGATCTGCGCGGCATGATCGCGGCCGAAGGCATCCTCACCGCCCGCGGCGGCGTGTCATCGCATGCGGCCCTCGTGGCCCGTCAGATGGGCAAGGTCTGCGTCTGCGGCGCGGCCGCCCTGCATATCGACTACGATTCGAAGACCCTCAAGGTGGGCGGCAAGACCTACAACCAGGGCGACTTCCTCTCCATCGACGGCACCTCGGGCAACGTGTACGCCGGCCAGGTCAAGACCGCTCCTTCGGAAGTGGTGCAGGCCCTGGTGCAAGGCAATCCCGAGGCCCTCAAGAGCCGCACCTATAAGAATTACGCCACCCTTATGAAGTGGTGCGGCCAGGCCGCCCGCCTCCAGGTGCGCACCAACGCCGACAATCCCGAGCAGACCCGCAACGCGGTGGCGTTCGGCGCCGTAGGCATCGGCCTCACCCGCACCGAGCACATGTTCTTCGAAGGCGACCGCATCGACGCCATGCGCGAGATGATCCTGGCCGACAACGTGGACGCGCGCAAAGAGGCGCTGGCCAAGCTTCTCCCCTACCAGCGCGAAGACTTCCTGGGCATCTTCAAGGCCCTGAACGGCTATCCGGCCACCATCCGCTTCCTGGATCCGCCCCTGCACGAGTTCCTGCCCAACAGCAAGGAACAGCAGATGGATCTGGCCCGCAAGCTGAACATCCCGGTGGAAAAGATCATGAACCGCGTGCACGAGTTGCACGAGTTCAACCCCATGCTCGGCTTCCGCGGCTGCCGCCTCGGCATCAAGTATCCCGAGATCACCGAGATGCAGGCCCGCGCCGTCATCGAGGCCGCCGCCGAGGCCAAAGCCGCCGGCATCAAGGCCAAGCCCGAAATAATGATCCCGCTGGTCGGCTTCAAGAAGGAATTCGATCTGCAGATCGCCGTGGTCCACTCGGTGGCCAAGGCCGTGCAGGCCGAGAAGAAGATCAAGGTCGAGTACAGCGTCGGCACCATGATCGAGATCCCGCGCGGCGCCCTCACCGCCGACGAGATCGCCGAGACCGCCGAGTTCTTCAGCTTCGGCACCAACGACTTGACCCAGACCACCTTGGGCATGAGCCGCGACGATTCGGGCTCGTTCCTCCAGCCCTACATCGAATCCGAGATCGTGAAGAAGAACCCCTTCGCGAGCATCGATCAGACCGGCGTGGGACAGCTCATGCAAATCGCCATCGAGAAGGGCCGCAAGACCCGTCCCGACATCAAGCTCGGCATTTGCGGCGAGCACGGCGGCGACCCGGATTCGGTGAAGTTCTGCCATAAGATCGGCCTCAGCTACGTGAGCTGTTCGCCGTTCCGCGTGCCGATCGCCCGCCTCGCGGCGGCGCAGGCCGCGGTGGCCGACAAGAAGGCCGGCGCCAAGCCCGCGAAGGCGGCCGCCCCGAAGGCCAAGTCGTCGAAGCCGGCTCCCAAGGCCGCTGCGAAAGCGCCCGCCAAAGCGAAAGCCAAGGCCGCTAAACCCGCGCCAAAAGCGAAAGTTGCCGCCAAGCCCGCGAAGGCGTCCGCCCCGAAGGCCGCGTCCAAGCCGGTAAAAGCCAAGGCCAAGCGCGAAATGGCGATGGCCTAAGCTTCGGCGGAAATCGATTATCGATAAGGAACCGGGTGTAAGCCCGGTTCCTTTTTTTTGTCCCCAAAATCGACGGGGCCCGGCCG
>JAEKLQ010000080.1:0-640 GCA_019509785.1 Fibrobacterota bacterium
AAAAGGAAGCTACCATATCGGCCAAGGTGGTTTCGCCGCCCTGATGGATCAGGGCATGACGCCGGTCATTTCCAATGCTACTCATTTTGTGAATGGTTATGGCCAGTTTCTCGTCACCTCTGGAAGAGCGAGTTGGGTGGATCGACCGAATAATAATGTATACATCATGAATTGGTTGAATCGAAAAGGTGAATTATCCCCGATATGGCCGAGCGCAAACAAAACTGCGTCTGGTCAAGGCGTAGTCAATCCGGAACTTGATTATATCGAGTGGTTGATCGAAACCAATGCGGCGGCGCAGGAATATCCGGAACTTAATATGTCTTATGCCAATTGGGACCAAGATGTCCGTAATGTTTGGCTTTCCCGTCCGGATTTGCAATCGGCGTTTTCCGATGGCTATCACGCCACCGGAACGGGAGTGTACACCCCAGGGGGGTGGACACTATTAGATTGGGTCCTTCAGTATGGGGTAAACGAGAATCCCGCCACGCTAGGGAAATTCAAAGGGTACCCGTATCTTCCGATGTTGGATGTGAATTCAGTTCTCGAGCCGGGTTCCGTCGTATTGAGCGTGGACGGAAAATCCGATTGGGTCCATTACGGATATGATGCCATTCAACCGACCAACACGAAAATC
>JAEKLQ010000080.1:648-22210 GCA_019509785.1 Fibrobacterota bacterium
CTCGCACCAGATATCGAATATCCTTAAGTTCGGTTCGGGAACAATCACCCGGTATACGAATAATACTACTTCATTTTCATGGACGGGAGGCACACCCACGGCATCCGTGACCAATACATTTACAGGGATCTACCTACCGAATTTAAATAGCAGTTTGCAGCTCCAGGTACCCGCCGGGACCTCGATGAAGACAATTCAATTGCACGTCGGTGTAAATAAGGCGCGGGGTCGTTTGGAGGCTTCGCTTAGCGACGGGAGCCTACCCATGGTCTCAAATACGGCTATCAACAATTCAACGGGTCGGTCGAATGCTGTCTACACGATTCACTTTGCCTCTGGCTCAAATAATCAAACTCTGACTCTTAAGTGGATACTTCAGACGGATTATGGATCTGGAAGCATCACCATCCAAGGGGCTGCGCTTTGGTAATGCTAACCGGCCCAATCCGGTGTAACGGTGCGCCGATGTTGCTATTTTGTGCCCGGAAACGGGAAAGGTAAGGCAACGCCGTATGCATCTCTGCCGCATCTGTGGAAACTCCCAGGGTAACATTGATGTTACTACACGGGAAATGATGTTCGGCACCCGGGAAGCCTTCGCGTATTTCGAATGCGCCGCCTGCGGATGCCTCCAGATCGCGGAAATCCCGGAAAACATGGCGCGGCATTATCCCGAGCGATACTACTCCTACTCTTCCACCGGTCCGACCGAACCGCAACCCGCCTGGAAACGATATCTCAAGTCCGCCCGGACCCGGAGGGCCCTGGAGGGCCGGGGTCTTTTGGGAAGGCTGGCCATGCCCTTCGTGCAAGTTCCCGCCTGGGCAGAGCAGTGGTTCAAGCCCGCGGGGATCTCCCAAGGCTCATCCATACTGGAGGCGGGATGCGGTCAAGGGCATCTCTTGAGGCAGTTGGCTTCCTGGGGATTCACCCGTCTTACCGGCGTCGATCCCTTCGTGGCGTCCGACCTCGCCTACCCTGACGGGGTACGGGTATGGCGGAAGCGTTTGGATGAAATGGGCGGCCGATTCGATATGGTGATGATGCACCATGCCTTCGAGCATATGCCCGATCCGCATGGCACACTGGCAGCGGCATCCGTCCTGCTCGCGCCCGGAGGTTCGATCCTCCTCCGTATTCCCCTCGCTTCTTCGGAGGCCTATCGTACCTACCGGGAGGATTGGGTCCAACTCGATGCCCCCCGCCATCTCTATCTGCATACGCGCAAGAGCCTGGAAATCGCCGCCGGGCGCGCGGGCCTTCTTATCGAACACGCGGCTTACGATTCCACCGGTTTCCAATTCTGGGGCAGCGAGCAATACCGGAAGGGCATCCCGCTGTTCTCGCCCGAGTCGTATGCGGTTGATCCTGCGAAATCACCCTTCAGCTCCGATGAGATATTACGCTACGAGGAGCGCGCCGCGGCCCTCAACGCGCGTTTAGAGGGAGATCAGGCCTGCTTCATGCTCAGGCGGTCGTAAGGGCTCCGCGGCCACGGGGGTATCACCAAGGTTACACCCCTCCAGGCGGGGGAACGGTTGACCCTAGGGCGGCCTTCCATCGCCGGCCTGCCATCCCGGTCATTTCGCGCGCCAGCGGATCTTTCCCCAGCCACAGCGCCCCCAAGTAGAATGCCGTTCCCGCCAGCCCGCCGGCGAAGGCCGCGGCCACGTCACGGCCCACGCGGTAAGAAACCGCCCATGCGACGCCGCCCGCCAGAACCCCTAGGGCGAGGTAGAGCGTGGCATGCGCGTCCCAATAGCGGAATTCCGAGGGGCGCTTGCGCGCGAACGCGAGCAGTACCAGGCCGGCGCATGCCTCCGTGGCCACCGCCGACCAAGCGGCCCCGTTCTCGGCGAATCGGGGAATCAAGATCAGGTTGAGCGCTAGATTGACGGCTGCGCCCGTTGCGGATGAGAACAATAGGGCCCGTTCATCCCCGCGCGGGAAAAGGATCTGGAGGCCGAGCCAGTTGGTGAATCCCGCCAAGGGCAACAGAGGCAGGGTATACCGCAGGGTGGCCCCCGCCGCCAGGAATTCCGGACCCGCCAGGACGCCCACGATGCGCGGTGCCAGCGCGGTCAGGATGCCATAGATGGGGAAGCAAATGAAGAAAACCGTGCGGATTGATTTTTGGCCCAGGGCGGCGTAGTCCTCGCGGCGTCCCGATTCGAGAAAGGCGGTGATGCGGGGGAGGATCGCCATGGTCAGGGCGAAGACCACGATGTAAGACGTGCGGGTCACGCGGATGGCGGCCGAATAAAGCCCTAAGGCATGTTCCCCGGCCAGGAATCCCAAGAGGACGCCGTCCAAGTACACATAGGCGTTCGTCAGAAGCCAGACCACCCCCAGCAGCGCCAAAGGCCGAAGATGGCTCAAAGGGTGGATGTCACGGAAGCGTAGGGAGACCTTGCGTAGCGCCGAGCCCAGTCCCCATAAATTGTATGCCGCAGCCGCCGCGGCGCCGATGACGACCACGTAGATGTAATCCTGGCCGCGGCGGACCAGTAAGACGATGAGCAGGAAGGCTACGATCTTGGTGGACAGGTTCCTCGCCAGGACGGAAGGGAATTCCTCCAACCCCTGGAAAAACCAATCCATGGACACGCAATTGGCGAGGACCAGGAGCCCCGCCGCGGCGTAAAGCGGCCATTCGGAACGGATGCGGCCCGGAAGCAGCAGGCAGGACCCGTATAGGACGATGGCGATGCCCGTGAAAGCCAGATTGAGTGCGATCAGTTCGGAAAAAACGCGACGCAAGCGTTCCGGATCATTCCGGACCCTCGCGATCTCCCGCGCCCCATATATGGGTAGGGCGGAGGCGGCCATCAGGGCGAAATAGGAAGCAAGGGCGGTGGCCATGTTGATGCGCCCGGTCAGGGTCGGCCCCAGGATCCGGGAAACGTAGGCGAAGGTGATCAGAGGGGAGAGAATGTTCACGGCGGTGAAGGCCGCGGTGAAGGCGAAATTCCTCTTGGCGGATGCGGGGGGGCGGGAACTCACGGGGGCCCCAAGATCTAAACAATTCCGCAACTGCCGGCAGGCTGCCGGGTTCGGAGGGAGGCCCGCCATGGATTTTCCGAGGCAATTAAGTACCTTCTTCGCGTGTCTGCCTCCGAATTTTTCCGCGGGCCCGCCCTATGATTGAACGCGTCGAAAACGAGTATTCCCGGACCGCCTATGGGCGGCAAACCCCGCCAACCGGTCCGGTGAGCGTGAGCCTGCTGGATTTGCTCCTCATCTTGCTGGAGCGAAAATGGCTTCTGGGGATCGGAACCCTGCTGGCGGCGGCGGCTTCGGTGGCCCTGGTGCTCTCGATGACCAGTTATTATACCGCCTCCGCGGTGGTGCTTCCTTCCCAGCAAAAGATGGGTCTTCCTTTCGGTTCGCTGATGGGGGATTTGCCCATGGGAAGCCTCATGAAATCCCTCGACTTCCTGGGGGGACAGGATAACAACGGACGCTTCCTCAGCATCCTGGACAGCCGGCGCCTGGGCGAGACGGTCATCGCGCGTTTCGATCTGGAGTCCCGGTACGGGTTCCGCAAGCGGAAGAAATACTATTTCGAGAATGTCCTCAAAGAATACAAGAACAAGGTCCGATCCAAAGAGGATGACAACGGCAATATCGTGATCAGCGCGGAGGATTCCACTCCCGAAGTGGCGGCGCAGATGGCGAATTACATCGCCGAACAGTTGGATTCCATCAGCTATCAGCTCTCCCAGCAAAGCGCCAAGGGCTCGCGCCTGTTTTTCGAGGAACGCCTCAAGCTGATCCGGCTCGACCTGGACTCCGCCCATCGTGCCTTCGCCGATTTCCAGATGGCTAACAACTTCGTGGATCTGGACCAGCAGGTCAAGGCCTCCATCGAGGCCATGGCCGGGGTCGAGGCCGAGGTTATTTCCAACGACATCGAGAACGAGATGCTGTCTTCCAGTTTCGGCAACAATTCGCGCATGGCCGAGGTGAAGCGCAAAAAGGAAGTGCTCAAGCGGCGCATGGCCGATTACATGGCCAATGGCAGCGGATCCCTGGTGATTCCCCTCAAGAAGGCGCCGGAGCTGGGCATCAAGTACGCGAACCTGTATCGGGACGTAAAGGTCCAGGAAGGCATTTACGCCTTCGTCTTGCAGCTCTATGAGCAGGCCAAATTCCGGGAAGCCAACAATTCCCCCGTGGTGACGCTACTGGAACCGGCCCGCACCCCGGAGAAGCGGTCATCCCCGAAACGGATGGTCTTTTGCGCGGTCATGACCTTGGCCGCCTTCTCCTTCCTGGCAACGTGGATCCTGATCGGACATTGGATCCGGACCCAGACGGCGGCGCGGGGCGAGACGGCCGCGAAGCTCGAGCGCTTGCGGGCCCATTTCCGTCTTTCAAAATGACCTGGCTGATGCTCGCGGTGTTGGCGGCGACCCTGGTCACCGCCTTCCGACCGGGCTTCGACTTGCTTTCGCCGTCGCGGATTTACATCTGCGTCTACGCCCTGCTTCTCGCCTTCTACCATCTCAATCTCAGCCGCCTGCAAACGCCTTGGTCGCTCACAAGCAACTTGTTGTTCTACGGGGCATCTGCCCTTTTCCTCGCGGGAGGATTGTGGGTTTGGATCGCGGGTAAGTCCAAAAACCCGGATTGGCGGCTGGATTTCACCGCCGTCCGCGATGCCCTCCGCCGGGATTCGGAAACCGTGGATTGGCCCTGGTTCCGTCGCGTGTACGCTATTTGCATCCTGGGCTTCCTGATCAGCTTCGGCGTGAGCATGGCCATCGTAGGGGGCTTGCCCGCCTTCATGAAGGATCCGGACGACGCCCGCATCAAGTTCTTTTCGGCCACCCAGATCACCAATTACGGGATCTTCCTCGGGCCCATCAGCCTCATGCTCGGCATGGTACTGCTTTGGTTTTCGAATCCGAGTCGGGCGGGCCGTCGCTGGATCCTCGCCTCCCTGGCCTTCGTACTCGTACTGTACATGTCGATAGTTACGCGTTATGACCTGTTCCGGTTCCTGATTTTCTCCGTCGTCCTGTACCACTACGGAAGGAAGCCGCTCCGATTCCGCCATGTGCTCGTGGGATTGTTCCTGGGAGCCATCGTCTTTTTCGCGGCCTTCCTCATCCGGGTGAATACCTCGTCCATGGAGACCTTCAATGAAATGATCCAGGTCAAAATGCCGAAGCACTTGGCCTGGGCGAGCAACATCTACGCGTACCTGGCCAACGATTTCTGGAACTATGACTTCGCCGTCACGCGATACGTGGATGGGGATCGCCATTATCCCCTGCAATACGGTTTGGGCCTGTTCCGCGCGCTGCTATGGAACCTCCATCTGGAAGGGCCCTTGGACGATGCCTTTCACTTCGATACGCTCTATAACGAGTCGGCCGCGCGGATAAAAGGGCTTAACACGGTGGTCTACGTGTGGCACTTCTACAAGGACTTCGGGATCGCAGGCGCATTGCTGCTGCCGCTGGCGGCGGGCCTGCTCGCGTGGAAGTTCTATTTCAACACCATGCTGACCCCAACGATTTTCCGCGTGGGGATTTGGGGCATCTTGGCCGGCGTGGTGGCCCTCAGCTACCATACTCCGCTTTGGGAGCTTTGGTTTCTCTACTTGAACCTGCTGGTCTTCTTCATCGCCCACCGCAGGGTGAAAATCACTTAGAAGCCGCCCGCTTTCCCGCCGTGCCGGGGACGACCCAAACTTGCTTCACCGGATTTCCAGCAAGGATACCGAGTTCGCTTCCATGACCAGGCGCTTGAGAATGGTCCCCCCGGCATCGGCACGGAGCACGGAAAGGGAATCCTCCGCGGGTCCCGCCAGACGCGCGCGCCTGGCATACTCCCCGCGTTTCGCCTCCCACAACCTACGATGCGCATCGCCGAATTGGAACTCCATGCAGGCGTCGTCGGGAGCGGGAACGGAAAGGCCGGCGGCCGCCATGTCGCGCTGCCAGGCCTCCAGGTAACTCGAATGTTCCCTATCCACGCGAAAGTGCCGCACCGCATAGGCGCGTCCCGGGGATAAGCCCTTCGCGGAGATCTCCACCTCCTCGCTCCCGCGCGCGCCCGCTTCCCGGTCGAAGCGGAATACCAGGATGTGGCGGACGCTGTCCGATCCGGACGCGATGGCGTCCAGCCATCCGCCCATGCCGTCGAAGAACCCCCGCTTCAATGCGGCGGAAGCGCGCCTTTCCCCTTGCATACGGAGATACATGGCCGCCACGTTGGCCGGTGCGGAGGCCAATCCGCCGTGCTCCGAGAACCTGGAAATATGGTCGGAACTTACGAAGCCCCATTGCTGGTACCGCGACAAGCCCTCGTCCAACGCCTCTTTCCAGACGCCCGCGTTCCAGGCCGCCCCGCGGGCGGTTCCGTCGCTGCGGTTGAGTAAAGGGCTCCCCTCCTCGAAGTAATTCCCCTCGGCCACGTTCAGGCGCACGGGAACGTCCGGGAAGCGGCGCTCCGCGATCCAACGTAGGCGATCGATCATCCTGGCCAGTTGGCGCGGGTCATGGCCGATTTGGCTGCCGGTATTCCCTCCATACGCGGAGAACTGGAACAGGAGGGTGTCCCGGCCGGGCCGGAAGCGGGGCAGTTGGAGATGCTCCGGACAGCGATTGGGGCCATGGGCGAGGAAATCGAGTAAAGGCGCGGTCCAGGAATCGGATGAGAAACCGAGCGCGCCGGCGAAAGGGAGCACCAGGTTCCCTGGTTGCAAGGTTCCTAGGCCGGCATCGCGCAGGGCGGCGGCGGAGCAATCATAAAGCTTTTCATACTCCTCCAGGTTGCCCATATCGGCATGGCGGTCCGCGTGGCGCGGATCCCAGGTGTCCCGGTTATCGGGTTCGCGCCCCAATTGCCAGCCCCATTTCCCGACTTCCGCCGGGGGAATCCCCAGGGAGTCGCGCACGTAGGCGAACAAGGCTTTCAGGTACCGATAGTGGGCTTCAGCATCGGAGGGACCCGCCACGTTCCATTGGAAATTTCCGGGACGCGAGACCCGCCCGGGCGAAAGCGCCGCGGGAACGGGACCCACGTCGATGACCGGGCGGATGCCCCGCGCGCGAAGGATCTTGAGAGCGTTAAAGAAGGGATGCTTGGGATCGAAGGGAAGCATGCGGCCCGCGGAATCGCGGTAAAGATCGGGCACGGAGTAGGGCCCGTCGGGACGCGCCCCGGTGGCCATGACCAAGGCGGCTTCGCGCACGAAGGGCTCGAAGCGGGGCAGGCTGGCGGGGTCATCGGGGTTCCAACGCTTCCAGGGAAGCCAGATGTTGATCCGGCACCAGACCGGTTCGATGACGGGGGATAGGCCTTGGATGGAACGGCCCGCGGGATCCTTCCAGGGCACGGTCCAATCGACATCCAGACGCGCGGCCCCCGCGGACGCGGCGGCCAGCAAGAGAGAGAGGATGGAAATGGATCGGAGGGAGATCGGAAACCTATTTTTTACCCAGTACGACAAGGGTTACCAGTATGCTTAAGACCGCGGGCACCAATTGGATGATGGGCAGCACCACGTTGAGGAACTGCTTGTATTCGATGCTGGCCGGGACCACGATGATATCGCCTTGGAGAGGCTTACCCGAATCGCGGATTTGGGATAAGCCATGGTAGCTGGCGAGCATGAACTGGTTCTTGGTATCCGCCTTATCCGTGTACCCGCCCGCCTTTTTCACGTAATCATCCATCTCCTGGCCTTTGACATAGGGGTAGGCCCCGGGGCTTACTACGTTTCCGCTCACGTATACGAATGGATCCTGCCGCGGTACGAAGATCTCGTCCCCGTCCTGCAGGGCGGCCTGGGAGTCCAATTCGCCGGACCGCACCAGGGTGTAATCGGCTAAGGTCTGCAAATCATTGATGGATGCGGTCATTTCCGGGCGAACCGAGCGCAGGCCTCCGGCCAGGGAACCCTTCGCGCCGTAGGACATGAGCCGGTCCGATTCCTCGTTCTGCGGGAGCAGCTTCTCGCTGCGGCGATGACGGATGATCACGGTGCGCTCGACATCCGCCTGCTCGGTGGATCCCCCGGCCAATGCGATGATGTCGCGTAGGGACGATTGCGCCGAGAGGACCGGATAGGTTCCGGGCCGCTTCACTTCCCCCGTCACTTGCACGGTATCGGGCCGGGGGAAATCCTCGCGGGAACCGACCGTGATCAGATCGTTGGGGTGAAGGATGAAACCGGAGGCCTCCTTTATCGAGACCCGCTTCAGGGAACGATGGGAAGGCGAATCCGCCTTTTGCACCAGGATGGCATTGGAATCCGAGGATTGCTTGAGGTTGAGGATCGAGAGCAAGTCCGCCAGGGATTCCCCCGGCACCACCGCGACCCAACCCACGACCGGTTCCAGCACCTCGCCCGAGACGTATACCTTGGCGTCGATGGGGTCGAGGTTCACGTTATCGCCGGGATAGAGGTAGGGGTTTTGGGAAAGATCCTGCTTCGAGAAGAAGCGCACCAGATCGTAGGTCTTTACCGAATCGCGGTTGCGCACGGTCACCCTGCGATAATCGGATTTGGAGATGACGGGCAAGTTCCCGTTGTTGGCCGCGCGGATGGCGTCCAGCACGCGATGCGTGCCGGGAAGCTGGTAGCTGCCGGCCACGTTCACCAGGCCGGTCACGGTCACGTTGACCCGCTTCGCCTTCTTGAGGGCTACGTAGACGTCGTAATTCCGCTTCAGGCTCGCGCGCACGCGGTCCTGGATGATCTTAAGGGCCTTGGACAAGGGAATCCGGCCCAATGCGATAAAGCCCAGGTCGCTGTCGTACAAGTTGCCGTTGGGATCGACGACGGGAAAGTATTCCTTGCTGGGCAGGCCCACGATGGAAATGCGGAACCCGTCCCCGCCTCCGACGATATAGGTATCCGGGTCGATGGAGTTGTCGGGGGCTTCGCCTTCCATAAGCGGCTCTTTGGTTTTGCCCTCCATTTCGCCCAAAAGGCGTTGGCGCATCTCGGCGGGGATTTCCAAGGCATGGGAACGCGGCGGAGATAAAACGAGGAGGGCGGCGATCCAACCCAGCGCGATACGTACGTTCACGGTTCCGTTCTCCTTGGCTCCCCAGGCCGGCTTAAGGAGCGGCCCGATAAGACGCGAAAAGGTACTTAATCACCGAGGCCGCGCAAGACTTCATCGGCCTTCTTGTGGTCGCCTTTATTGAAGTAGACCGCGGCCACGTTCTCGACTCCGCTTCGGCCCTGCAGGCTGCCGAGAGCGTAGGCTGCCTTGAACTCCTCCAAGGCCCGGTCGTAGCGGCCCTGGGCGAAGAACAAGGTCCCGCGCTTAAGGCGTATCTCGGGCTTCTTGATGCCCGCCTTGACCGCGTTCTCCAAGGCCAAAAGGGCCAGGAAATCGTCTCCCTTCTTTTCGTGGAGGGCGGCGATGCGCATGTAGTATTCGGACCGTTTGGGATCGATGACCAGGCCGTCTTCATAAGCGCGCACGGCCTTGCGATCGTTGCCGCCCAGCTCGTAAAGCTGGCCCAGGTAGAAATAGAGATCGGCGCCGGGCAGGGGGATGATGAGCAGGGCGTCTTCCATCACCTTTTCGGCGGCTTCATAATCGCGGATGCGCGCGTTGGCTTCGGCCATGGCCAGGTAGATGTCGGCCTGATCGGGATCGATCTTCAGGGCGGCATCGAAGTTCTGCAGGGCCTCGGGGACGTCCCCGGCCTGCAGGGAGAGTTCGCCCAGCATCTGATAGGCCCGCATATTCGGCCCGTCGATCTCGAGGGCGCGCCGATAGCAGGGGAAGGCATCGCCCACCGCGCCCATGAAGGCATATACGTCGCCCAAGGTAAGCCAGGCTCGCGTGAAGGTGGGCGCCTCTTCCAGGCTGCGGCGATAAGCGACGATGGCCTTGTTATAGGCCTTGGTCTGCACGTGGCAATTGCCGAGGTTGAACCATGCGAAGGCTCGGTTGATGGAGATCTTGCCCTTGAGGGCGACCAGCCGGTATTGTTCGGCGGCGGCCAGGTAATCGCCCTTCTCGTACAGCTTATTGCCGAGGGCGAGCGGATCCTTGGGCGCCTGGGAAGTATCGGCGGGAGCGGCGCCGGCTTGGGCGCGGGCGGGCGCGACGGCGGCGAGGGTCGCGAATAGGCAAAGGGTGGCGCAACGGATCGCGGCCTTCATCTTTTTAAGGTTGATCAAAGGTATACCGCCGCTTGAAACGTTGCCGCACCGCCATCTTCTGAAGGGTAGCGGGCTTGAATTGCAGGGACCTGGCTTGGGCGATGGCGGCGGCGGCGAACCCGTAGCCGTTCGGCTCCTCCTTCACGACCATGATCTGTTCCACGCGCCCCAACTCATTCACCACGAAAGTCACGTCGACGATGCCCGTTACGCCTTCACGGGCGGCCCTAGGGGGATAGGCGGGCGAGGGATCGGCTCCGACGATTTTCGCGTCCGTATCCGTCTGGCCCATCTCATAAGTCATGGCCGCCATACCCGGCCCTTGCCCGGCATCCATGCTGCTGCCGATGGCTCCGGTGCGGCTACCGCCCGATACCAAGGCCAGTCCTTCGCCGCCGGCCGGGCTCAAATCGATCTTGAGGCCGCCGCCGGGGGTGGAGGGCCGGGCCGGATTGGGCTGGGGCGGATCGAGAGACGCCAGTTTGATCTCTTTGATCTCGTGCTTGACCAGTTTTTCGGTAGGCGGCTGCGAGAAGGAAAGTTCCGTCACCACCTGATGGGCCGACTTGGGCGCGTTGGCATGCTTCTGGATCAGCACCTGGATATAGGGAACGAGCAAATACAATCCCAGGTTCACGGCCACCGCCGCGACCAGGATGATCGACTTCTCGAATGCTCGCATCAGGCGCATGGCTCGCGGGCTATTCCTTCAGGGACGAGATGGAGACCTTCTTCACGTTGGCCAGGTTGCATTCGTCCAGCACGTCCACGGCCTTCGAGATAGAGGCGTCGCGATCGGCTACGATCACCACCGCCCGGTCCGGATCCTCGGACATGTAATGCTTCAGCACGCTGCCCAGGGCCTTGAGGCTCACGGGGCTCTCGTTCACGTGGATGGCGCCTTCCTTGGTCACCCCGATCAAGAGGGGTTGACGCGGAAGCGACTTGGAACTGCTGGCCTTGGGCTTGTTGATGTCGATGCCGGTCTCGCGGGTGAAGCTGCTGGTCAAGACGAAGAAGACCAGCAGGAAGAACAGCATATCGATCATGTTGATCAGGTTGATTTCGGCCACCCGCCGTGGCCTGCGCCGCAAGCCGAAATCGTCGCCGCCGATGGCGCTCACGCTATGCTCCCTTCGCTAAGCCCATGGTCAGGCCCATGGGCCGACCAGATCCGGATCAATTTCGTCGCGCCCGCCACGCATTCGTCCTCGATTGCGTCGGCGCGCTTTTGCAAATGGTCATGGCAGATGAGCATGGGGAAGGCCACCACCAGGCCGGCTTCCGTCACCATCAGCGCCTGGGCGATGCCGCCCGCCATCATGGACGGATTCCCGGCCCCATAGAGGGTGATGACCCGGAAGGTTTCCATGATGCCCATCACCGTGCCGGCCAAGCCCAGCAAGGGCGCCGCGCCGGCCAAGACCGCCAAGGTACCCAGATGCCTGGACAATTCCGGTATCGTGCCATGCAAGGCCTCCTTGGCCCGCAGGACCATGGCTTCTTGCCCGAAAGGGCGCGCATCGGAAATGGACCGGGCCACCTGGCCGAACAGACCCTTGGCGCGCGCGGCCTCGGCGGTTCCGGCTTGCGCCGCGCCGATCTGGGACTTGCCGGCGCCTCCCAGAAAGCGAAGCGGTTTGCCGTCCAGCTTGCGGAAGGTCCACCAGCGCTCCAGGATCAGGAACCAGCCGACCTGCCCCGCCAGGAAGATGGCGCCCATGATCCAACCGCCTTGGGCGATGATGCGCCAAACGTCGAATACGGTTTGCCGGAGCGCGTCGTTCATCCCTTCGGCCATACCACGTTCAACGCCTTGAGCGCGTAGAACTCCATGTCCGACACGATGCGGTCCACGCGGTTGGCGAGGAAGTTATGCCCCAGCAAGGTGGGGATGGCGATCAGCAGGCCCGTCTCCGTGGCGATGAGCGCCTCGCCGATGCCGCCGGCCAAAAGCTTCGGATCGTTCACGCCGTGCTGGGTGATGACCTGGAACATGGCGATCAGGCCCGACACCGTTCCCAGCAGGCCCAACAATGGCGCCGCCGCCGCGAACACAGAGAGCGTGGTCAAATGCCGCTCCAGGCGCGGCACCTCGTGCAGAAGAACCTCTTTCACGTCCTTCTCAGCCAATTCGCGATCCTTGTTGCGATTCGCCGCCACCGCACCGATCACCTTGAGGATGGGGCTGGAAGGCTGCTCGCGGGCCAGCTTCAACGCCTCTTCGGGGCTGTTCGCGAGGCTATCCACCGCTTTCCCGTACGCCTTGACGCCGCCTGCGCGGCTGCGGACCACGGTGAAAAGCTTGGAGAAGAACATGTACAGCACGAACAAAGGAATGATGAGCAACGGCCACATGAATACGCCGCCCGTCCTCACGGTATGCATCAGGCTTTTCCAAAAACTCTTCTCTTCCTTCTGGATATAGGCTTTGCCCTGGACCTGGTTGGGCAGGATGTCCACGGGGATGGCGACCGCGCCCGTGGCGCCTTTTTCCATGGCTTCCAGATTCTTCGCCAAGGCCGAACTGGCTTCGACCGGAAGATTCTCGCGCCAATCGTAAGGGTTGATGGCCCCCGAGCCCCCGTCCTTCAAGAGCAGTCCCGCCGCTCCGGTCTTATCGTCCCGGTAGGCCGAGGCCACCAATCCGATGCGGAGCAAGGCGCCTTCCCCGCGGCTCTTGTCCGCGCGGGTGAAATCCCGCTTCTCCAGGGTGATCTCCCGCGAGAGGGCCATTTCGGAAGCGTAGAAGCCCGCCAGGTCGGATAGGATCTCGGCGGGAGCTTCGCGCTTGGATTCGGCGGCCTTGCGGATCTGGTTGAAGCGCTGCATGCGTTCGGGGACCTTGGCCGGGAAGCCCTTCTCCACGTTGTTCGACATCTCGCCGATGCGATCGGAAAGCTGCGACGCCAACGAAAGGAATTGCACCTTCGCGTTCTCGGCCTGGGCTTCCGCCTCCTCGGCATCCTTCTGCAGGCTTTGGATCTCCTCATGCAGGCGATCCGCCTCCTGGTTCTTCACCTCCAATTGGTTCTTGAGATCGTCGTAGGACTGGTTGAACTTTTCGCGCGCGTCCATGTCACCGCGCTTGTCCTCCCAGCGCTTGGCGATCACCTTGTCGCGCAATTGCCTCGCCTTCTCCAGCTCATCCTTCAAGGCTTCGATCTTGTCGGCGTTCTCGTTCACCGACACCTGCGCCCGAAGGCGCAAGGGCGCCGCTGCGATCATGAGCGCGGCCAGGGACAATTTCAAACCGGTCGCGGCCTTCATTTTCCGCCCTCCACCAGCTTAGGCGCTTGGAAGGGGAGGCTCACCAATTGCGGCGCCACCTTGCCTTGGGCCACCTTCATGGCGGTGAAGATATTGTCGCGGATCTCGGGGGAGACGTCCGCCTCGTGCCAAACGTAGCCGGTATCGGCCTTGGCCAGCCAGGCCGCGGTCTTACCGTCGTCGCCGGCGAAGGCCAGCAGGGCCGCCCCCAGGCGCACGAAGCTGCCTTCCTTATCCGAGCCGTCCGCCGAGCGGTAACTTCCCCGGTACACTTCGGTCTCGTAAGCGAAGTCGAGGTTGGCCTGGGAAAGGGTGAAGAAGCGGTTCAATCCTTCCTCTACGCCTACCGTGCCGTTGTCCAAGGCAGCGGCCAGATCCTCGAGATCGGCCGCGCGCTTTTCGCGATCGTAGGGGAAATCCTTGCGTACCGTGGCGGCCAAATCCCGGGTTTGCTTGGCGAACGCTTTCAGGAATTCCTTCTGGCGGGACTGGTACTGCGTCGACTGGGCTTTGAATGACGCCTTCTGTTGCCGCGCCCTTTCCTGCTGGCGCTTCAGGCTATCGATGCGGCCGCCCGTCGCCCGCAATTGTTCCTGCAAGGCTTTCAGCTTGGCGGCCTTCTCGGCCTCGAAATCCGTCGCGCGCTTACGCTCGGATTTATGGAGTTCCTTTTCGCGCTCGATTTCCTTGTCCACCCGATCCAACTCACGCTGGACCGAAGTCAGGGTCTCCTGGGCGCGGGCCGGGATGAGGAATAAGCACAGTACGCAAACCGATAACAATGCTCTGATAGGCAAAGAGTTCTCCTCCGTATCCATTGGACGCGAACAAACTACCAAAGGGCGCGCGTCCCCAGCCACCGCGAAGACGAAAAACGGCTTTTGGGGCTATTTCAGGGGTGGCCGGATATCGATGGCGGGCGTCGTTTTCGAAGCAGGCATCGTATTCAGGGCGGACGCAGCTGGCGCTCCTCCCGGAAAGCGATCTTCCCCGTAGAAACGGAGCAGGTCTTCCAAGTCCGGGCGGCAGCCTCCGCAGCCGGTGCATACCCGTAGGCGCGCGCTCAGATCGTCCACCGTGGAACATCCCGCTTCGATGGCGGCCACGATGGCGGGCTTTTCGACCCGCAGGCAATAGCAAATCAGATCCGGCATGAACATGAGTATACAACAATGCGCTATCGGGCGCGATCCGGCGGGGTCAACCGCCCGACCGCCGGGCTATCCCGCGGATAGGGCTATCCTCCGGAAAGCTTGGCCTTTACGATCTCGCTCACCAGCTTCCCGTCCGCCTTCCCCTGGGTCTGCGGCCGCACGATGGCCATCACGGCGCCCATGTCCTTGGGCGAAGACGCTCCCGCTTGGGCGATGGCCGCCGCGACCAGGCTTTCGATTTCCGCTTTCTCCATCTGCTTGGGAAGGTATTTCTCCACGATGGCGATCTTGGCCCGCTCCTGCGCGGCGATGTCCTCGCGCACCACGCCCGCGGCGTTCTTGCCCATGGCGTTGTCCAGCGTTTCCTTGAATTGCTTGATGGCCTTAGCGAGGATGCCGGCCATATCCGTATCCTCGGGCTCCTTGCGGTTGTTCACCTTATAGCTCTTGGCCTCCGCGAGCACGGTGCGCAGGGTCAGGATCTTCAGCGCGTTCTCCTCCTTGCGGGAAGGCTCGCGATCCTTCATGGTGGCGATGACGTCGGCGTTGATTTGTTCGAGGATCATGGGCCTATCCTTTTTAGGGCGGTAGCCCGCAAAAGATAGGAAATGGGACGCTCAGGGCCGGGTGCGGAGGTAGGGGGCCGGCTTCCGCGGGGATTCGGCCGCGCGCGGCATCATTTCCGAAGAACGGTGATTCCGGCGATATGCCTGTAGATCAATATGGAGAAAAGCGCTGCCAGGCTGCGCATGCCGGGGATCTTCAGCAGTTGGGAGACCTTGCCGGCGTGGTGCGCGCGGTAGAGGGAGATATATAGTTCCGAAGCATGGGGATAAACGCCCACGCAGCGGAATCCCGATTTGCGACCGGCCCGGATGATGCGGGCCGGATGCATATCCCGTTCCGTAGTGCCGAATTCCCGCATGACTTCTTTCGATCGGCGCGCATGCCCGAGTCCCGGCTCGGAAGTAATACAGATGCCCCCGGGTTTCAGGGCGCGGTACGCGCTGTTGAGGGCCTTGGCCTCATCGATGGAATGGTGCAGGCAATCGAAGAAGACGGCGATATCGAACTCGTTCTCGAATGCAAGGCTCTCATAATCCGCGACGACGAAATCGAGATGGGGGAGCTTATGCTCCTCTTTCAACCGGAGGCCGGCCTCGATGGCCTCGGGCACCAGATCCTGGCCAACCACGTCGTAACCCCTTTGGGCGAAGAGCACGCTCGTCCAGCCGGTCCCGCAACCCAGATCCAAAAGTCGTCCCTTGGGAGGCATGAGGCCGAGCATGGCCCCGAGCTCCATCAGGTACTGACCGCAATGAGGGTCGGACCAAGGCTTGTGGATGGCATGCTGCATGCCCTCCTCGCCGAGCTTATTGAAATACTGGAATTCCCCTGGAGTAGGCATAGGCCAAAGTTACAATTTCGATCCCCCCCTTCGTCCAGCCAAGGCTATCGATATCAAAGCTCCCCCAGGGTCTTCGACGAAGTAAGGCCGTCCCCGAACCCCTCGAGCGCCGCAATTGAGGACCCAACTAACGGGCGCCGCGAGAGGGAGAGGCGCGCAGCGCCGACCCGGATGCAAGGCGCGATAGCGCCGGCAGGGAGAGGCGCTAGGAACTGGAAGCAGGAGCATTACCGGTTCGCGCCGAATAGCCTCCCCAACAGGTTCCGCGAATGCGCGAATCCGGACGCGGATGGGAACCTCGCAGCCCGGGATCCGGGCGCCAGCGTGGTCGGAAGGGCCGCATCGGGAGCCCACCAGTTCCCGCTCAGAAGAAGCAAGGTCAGCAATTCGATGGAGTCTCCGTAGTACTCGTTCTGTTTGGTGGTCGCCAGGTAGGCCCAGCCTTTGTCCAGGAATTCTTGGTTGGATGCGTCGGCGATGGCGGATGCGATCAACGGCGCGGTGAAAGCCATATTCCCGTAGGTGACGAGGGCGGTACCATCGAGCTTATAGCCCGCCATGATGGCGGCCGGGTTCCCGCTAGAGGCGCCTTTGATCCAGCCCGAGACCTTCGCTAAGGCCGACTTGGATTCGGCGGAGCCGTT
Organism: Fibrobacterota bacterium; assembly: GCA_019509785.1. NCBI lineage: Bacteria > Pseudomonadati > Fibrobacterota > Fibrobacterota bacterium. The sequence continues at coordinate 17,269 of JAEKLQ010000080.1, forward strand.
ATGCGCGTAGTCCACCGCCATGCGCAAAGGGAACCGGCAGGCATTCCAGGAGTAGTCCCCATCGGTTTCCTTTTCCAGGAAGTTGGGGGCGGCGGGCTTGGCCGGATCGCCCACCACGAAATCCGGCATGAGCCCGGTCTTGGAAGAATAGCCGGAGCTGATCGCGCCGACCAGGGTGAAAATGGTTTTACGCGCGTCCCCCCAGGACGCGTCGCCCGTGGCTTTCTGGAAAGCCGTCATATGGCCCGCCATCCAATCCGAAGAACGCGTGTTCAAGCCGTTCTTGTCCCAATCCCCGAGCGTCGTACGATGGCTCGACTGTCCCACTTCGCTTTTCTTGATGCCATCGGTGATGATGCGCTTGGCCTCGGTGAGATAATTAACGGTTCCGCCCGAACCCCATTGGTAGTCGGCCAGAAGCAAGGCATAGGCGATATCCATGTCCCCATCGGTGGCGGAATTCAGATGGGAATTTTCACCGGGCCCCACGGAATAGGACATGAGCGCGTTGTTGGTGCCGCTGCGGTTCTTGTCGAACAGATGGAAGAAACCATCAAAATAGGTTCGCGCGTCCGGTTCGCCTTTCGGCCCCGCCATGAGCGCGGCCAGAATCATCCCGTATCCGTTGGCCTCCGAAGAGGACTTGTCCCCGTCCGGCGCGTTGGTAGTCCGCATTTCGATGTAGTAGCCGCCCTGGATGCTCGTGGCGGCCTTGACGTACTTAGACTTATACGAGGTCCAGGCATCCAGCACGGCCTTGTTCATAGCCGCCTGATCCACGTTACCCGGCTTGATGCACCCGGGATAAGCCAACCCCATCGGGAAAGGCCGATTCTCCGCCGCCCCCGCGCCGCCAGACCCGAAGGAAAGGGCCAGGGAAGCGATCAGGGTCTTAGCGATCAGGCGCGCGGGAGAAGAATTTTTCTTGGGCATGGTGACGGAGATAGTCGGCATTCCGCCCCACCTGGTTCAGCGTCCCCACTAATCCCCATCCTTACACACCCATCCCTCCGTCCCCTCACTCTAGCTCATCCTCCAAGCCCAACCTTCCAAACCCACCTCGATCCAAACCCATCGATCCACCTCAAAGTCCAGCCATCGCTACTTGAATTCAAATCGATCGCGGAGTCTTCAACGAAGAATGGCCATCCCCGAACCCACCGAGCGCGGCTGTAGAGGCCGGTCTACCGAGCCCCGCGAGGTGGAGAGGCGCGCAGCGCCGACAGCGAGGCGGAGAGGCGCCAGGTGCTGGTAGTAAATGAGGCGCAGGTGCGCGCCGACACAGGATACCCCGGCGGCCAGGCGCAAAAAAACGCGGTTTACTTCAACGAGGGGTTCCGATGGACCAGGCGCCGGACGATAGCGAACTCGGCCTTCTGGATCTTCTGCAGATGGGTTTCCTCCTCGGAGGAATCCTTGCGCGGCCGGAATTGGTTCTCAGCTTGTTGGACCAGGTTCTCGATCTCGTCGTGGGGGATCCATTTCGAGAAGAAGACGGTCATCGAGTCCACGGACTCGAATCCGTATTTCTGGCTGCGGCGGTCGGAAGGCGAGGAGACCATTGGAACCCTTGGACCGATGCGTGGCGGGTGAAGAGCCAAGGCGAATCGGGACGGGTGTATTCTATCGACAATTGGACCCAGGGGCAATGGTTACTTGCGCTCCGGCGATCTAACGCCGTCATAAATACCCAAAATGCTGCAATACCTCCGGGCGGAGTCTTGCTATTCGTCGGATTCGAGGGATGGGATCCGGCGCCCGGATTACCGCGATGTTCCGGATTGAGGTAAGTTATGCCCCGTGGCGCGTCCATGTTGAATCCGAGAGCCTTATTCAAGGACGGCATGACCATCAAGATGCGCTTGGCGGTGCTGTTCACCGTCCTGGTCGCGGTCATTCTGGCCTGTTTCACCTCGGTCATCTACGGGTTCGCCGCCTACCAACAAAGCGAGCTTTTCTATTCCGAACTCAAGACCCACGCCATCGCCACGGCGACCGTGGTTCTGCGAAGCGATAATCTCAGCGATTCGCTGCTGGAGCCGTACCGCAAGAAGGTCCTCGATCAGCTCTACCAGGAGAGCGTCGATATCTACGGTCTGGATCTGCGGAGCGTATTCCATAGGGGCGAAGGCATGGTGCCGTTGGACGCCATGGCCATGCGGCGCGCCGTTGACTTCGGCGTCTATCGGGCCTCCATGGGGAACGCGTTGCGCGAGTTGGCCTTCCCCTTTTGGGATGAGGACAAGCAATACGTCGTGTGCATCTCGGCGGTGGACGAGCATGGGACCAAGACCATGGCGCGCCTGCGCTGGAGCCTTTTCACCGGGTACGTAGCCTCGCTCGCTATCGTATTCGCGGCCGGCCGGCTGTTCGCCAGCGAGGCCATCGCTCCCCTGGCGCGTATCACCAACCAGGCGCAGGGCATCTCGGCCACGGACCTGCACGTGCGCGTGGAAGCGGGCCGGCAGAACGACGAATTGTCCCAACTCGCCCGGGCCTTCAACGGCATGTTGGACCGGCTCGAAAGGGCCTTCCGGTCCCAGAAGCAATTCATCGCCAACGCTTCCCATGAGTTGCGTACGCCGCTCACCACCATGGAAGGGCAATTGGAAGTCTCCCTCATGAAGCGGCGGAGCCCGGAGGAATACCGGCAGACCCTGGCCGTCGCCCTCGATGAGGTCCGCGCCCTGCGCTTCACGACCAACAATCTGCTGCTCTTGACCAAGGCGGAGGCCGATTCCCTGGCCCTGGAAAAGCGTCCCGTGCGCATCGACGAAGTCTTGCTCGCGGCGTTGGAAGAGGCGAGGCGCCGTTATCCCGGGCGAAACGTGGAGATCGAATACTCCGAAATCCCCGTCGATGAGAACGCGCTTTTGATCCTCGGGAACGAAGATCTCCTCCGCAATGCCTTCCTCAACTTGATCGAGAACGCCGTCAAGTATTCCCCCGAGGGAAGCCCCTCGCGGGTGTCCGTGGAGGCGGGCGGCCGCACCGTGGTCGTGCGCGTTTCCGACACGGGATCGGGAATCGCGCCCGAGGACATGCCGCGCATCTTCGAGCCTTTTTTCCGGTCCACGCGCACCCAATCGATCCCGGGCAGCGGCATCGGCCTGACCCTGGTCAAGGCCATCGTGGAACGGCATGGGGGAAGCTTGGAGATCCGGAGCGCGCTCGGCCAGGGTACCGTGGTCCGCGTCGTGCTACCGCTGGCCGGCCCGCGCGCTTGACCGAAACGGCCTGATGGGCCCGAAAGGCCCCGCCAAGTACGGCGCTCGTCGCTCCCATAGGGATGGGTTATATTACGGATCGAGGGACGAATCTATGTGGCAAAGCGTGCTTCAGCCTTGGCCCTGGTACGTATCCGGGCCGCTTATCGGCCTGACCGTTCCCTTGCTGCTCCTTTTCGGGGGGCGAAACTTGGGCGTCAGTTCCAGCTTCCGGCATATCTGCGCCGCCTTGCTTCCCAAATCCCCGCTTGCCGAATTGCGCTCCTACGATTGGCGCAAGGAAGCTTGGAGCCTCCTATTCGTGGCCGGGCTGGCCGTCGGGGCCTTTCTCGCGACGCGGTTCCTGTCCGCGGATCCGGCCCCGTTGCTCCCGCCTTCGATCCATACGGTAGCGGGCGCGTTACGGTTGCTGGGCGGCGGGATCCTGATCGGATTCGGCACCCGTTGGGCTTCCGGTTGTACTTCGGGGCATAGCATCATGGGCTTATCCAACTTGCAACTGGCGAGCCTGGCCGCGACCTTGAGCTTCTTCGCGGGCGGCCTTACCGCGGCCCTGATCCATTGGCTGCTCGGCATGGGAGGCCGCTGATGGGCCGCTTGCGGTACTTCCTTTTAGGAGCCTATTTCGGTTTGGTCCTGACCAAATCCCAGGTCATCTCCTGGTACAAGATCCGGAACATGTTCTACTTCCGCGAGCCCGATCTGTACCTCATCATCGGATCGGCGGTGCTGGTGGGCGCCCTTTCGGTACGACTGATAAAGCGCTACCATCCCCGCACCTTCCAGGGCGAACCGCTTTCAATTCCCGGCAAGCAACTTACGCGCGGAACCGTACTCGGCGGTTTCCTGTTCGGCCTGGGGTGGTTCACCACCGGCACTTGCCCAGGTCCCATCTATGCGCAAATAGGCGCCGGAGAGGCCTGGGCCCTCTTCACCCTGGCCGGCGCGCTGATGGGAGCCTATCTCTACGCCCGTCTGCGGCCCTGGATCGGCTGATATCGCGAGCATTGCCGTTCGGCTCCGGTCAAACGAATGTTTCAATATCGTTTCGATACGGGATTAGCGCCTTCCCGCGAAAACCATTTCATTAGATCCCAGTAGGGCCTCTTTAGCGAGCGCCCTTGTGCAAGCGAGGATTCCCATGATTAATAGTTTGGAAGAATTAATGGATCGGTCGCCGGAAGCGGGACCCATGCTTTCCATGGGCACCGAGCCGGAAGAGTATTACTTGATCAACGGGGACGGGGTTGAATCCGAAAGGGTTTCCGCGGATCTGGTGGAGAGGCTGAGGTCGATCGGCATCTTCTATATCTACGCGGGTACCCTCGAATTCAATGCCATGGCATCGCGGATTTTGCAGGACATGCGCGATGGCGGGGCCGCCATCGATGAGGAAGGCTTTCACGCGCGTGTGGAGGAAAGCAAGCGCCTATACCACGGCGAGCATCCGGACTTTTGGCCGGAAGCGGAGATGGACTTTCCGGGATAAGCCCACTCGCCCGCGATCTTACTTCTCCCGAAAACTTCTCCCGAAGCCCCCTGGCCTTTCGCGACAATGCGATAGGCCAGTAACCTTTTCCGTAAACAAAAATCCCCCACCAAAGCGCCGAAACCGGCGAATAACGGCATTAAAAAGCTCAGAAATGGAAAAGACTTTATGCAGGACTGGAAAGGGTCCTTAAGTTATAGGGATCTGAATCGACGCATCGATACTA
>JAEKLQ010000081.1 GCA_019509785.1 Fibrobacterota bacterium
GGCGCAGCAACATGCTACTCGTCAAAAGACCTGGTTAATTGGAAATTCGAAGGCGCCGTATTTAAGGACACGGGCTGGTTCTGCGGCCCTAATGTCGCTTACAACAAAAACACGAAAAAATACGTCCTTATCGCCCAGGCAGGCAATGATGTCCTATTCGCAACCGCCGATAAACCGACCGGTCCATTTATTAAGGACCATGTAGAGACTCCGCAACCTATGGTCAACGGCGGTACCGGGGATGCAACCACTTTCATTGATGGTGACGGAAAGCCCTATATCAGTTGCTCAAGCAGAAGCGGACGCAGTCATGTGTACGTGATTCCGATTCGCGCATCCGATTATTTGGCCTGTGAACGGACGGTCGAGATATTCAATGGCGCCAGTCGGGAAGGGAACTGCATGTTCGATTACAAGGGCAGATACTTCGCCGCTTCCAGCGATTTGCATGGATGGAATTCCTCCCATACCTATTACATATCCTCCGACAAAATTTTAGGGACCTATGGGACGGAAAAGATCATGGCCAACACGGATCTTGATTACTCCCATGTTACCCAATCCGGATTTTTCATAACCGTCAACGGTACGGTAGATACAACCGTTATCTACTGTGGTGATCGCTGACCATCGATGGAGATAACGTCATATTCAACTCCTTGTCCCAGTGGTCGATTGACGCCGTCACCGGAACCTGGAAGATAGGCCCCGGCAACAACTACATATTAAACCCCTCTTTCGAAGCCGACCGGGTTCAGGTGGCTCATGCGGTAGGCTGGGAAGGTACTGCCGCGAATTCTGATAGTCCTCACGGGGCGGGAAATTTCTGCTTAGGCCTGGCTTCAGGCGCAAAGGCGACCCAGAGAATACCCGAAAACCCGACTATTGCCGGCATCCCAGCAGGTACCTATGAAATGAAATCTTGGGTTCGGAGCAGTGGCGGTACTTGCCAAATTTCCATATCCGGATTCGGCGGTTCCGACATGAGCAAATCCTCCAATGCAGGCAGCTGGACGGAGATAAGCATACCGAATATCAAGATTTCAACCGGGAAGGCCATCGTGAGCGCTTCCAATACGGGAAGCGGCACTTGCTCCATGGATGATTTTTCCCTGGTTAATTCGAATCCCGTGGGAGTAAATGAGAATCCTGGCCGAATGGATCGTGGGATTTCTTTCGATCCCGCAACTTATCGATTTCAACCTACTGGATGGAATGGCGAGGCTATCCGTTTGGAAATGTATACCGTCGGTGGAAAAATGGTATTAAAACAATCGGTTATGGGATTCGATGCAGGCCAATACAATCTGCCGGTAGGTCGGTTTGAAAGCGGAAACTATCTGTTAAAGGTGAGTACGGATAAAAATTCAAGCGTTCAGAAAATTACCATAGGCCGGTAAAGGCATTAACAGCGAGACAGCAGGGGAGAATCGCCAGGCGTGCCTCCGCGAACCGTTCTGACTATCCTATTAGGATATGATTCCTCTCTCCATCCTCGATCTGGTCCCGGTCAAAGAGGGCGCCACCCCACGGGAGGCTTTGGCGGAGAGCCTGGACCTGGCCCGGCAGGCGGAGCGCCTGGGGTACCGCCGTTATTGGGTCGCAGAGCACCATAACATGGCCGGCATCGCCAGCGCCGCCACCTCCGTCGTCATCGGCCATCTGGCAGGGGGTACCGCGAGTATCCGGGTCGGGTCCGGGGGCATCATGCTCCCGAACCATTCGCCTATGGTCATCGCGGAGCAGTTCGGCACCCTGGAGTCGCTCTACCCGGGACGCATCGACTTGGGGCTGGGACGCGCGCCCGGCACCGACCTCAAGACCTTGCGGGCCTTGCGCCGCTCGCCGGCCCATGCCAACAATTTCCCGGAAGACGTCATGGAATTGCGCACGCTCCTGGGCCCCGTGCAGCCGGGCCAAACCGTGCGCGCCGTTCCGGGCGCGGGAACGGACGTGCCCCTATGGATTCTCGGGTCCAGCCTCTATGGCGCCCAGCTGGCGGCCACCTTGGGTCTCCCTTACGCCTTCGCCTCGCATTTCGCGCCGGACTCCCTGCCGCAGGCGCTCCGTGTCTATCGCGGTAGTTACCAGCCCAGCCCGAAGAACCCCCGGCCCCATGCCATGGTGGGCATTAACGTCGTTGCCGCGGAAACCGACGCCGAGGCCCGGCGGCTCTTCACCTCCATCCAGCAGGCCTTCCTCAATATCTTCCGGGACACGCGGGGACCTTTCCCCCGGCCTATCGACGATATCGAAACCTATTGGACCCCGCAAGAGAAAGAGGCCGTATCGGGGATGTTACGCTATTCCCTGGTGGGATCGCCTGCCACGGTGCGGGCCGGGCTGAAGGGCCTCCTGGCCGATGTCGGGCCGGATGAGTTGATGGTGGCGTCGCATCTTTTCGATCATGCCGCGCGGGTGCGGTCCTATGAGATCCTGGCCGAGGTCGCGCGGGACCTGGCCTAACCGTCATCCGCGAGTCAGGCGAAGGTCAATCTCCCTGTCCACGTACTTCCACTCCGGAGACGTCCGCAGTTCGGCCAGAAGGTTCTCGAAAGCCCCTTCTTCCGAAGGCGCGTATTCGAACCAAGTCAGAAAATCGAAAGGCTCGTCTTCCCCCAAATCCCGGCAATGATGCAAGCGCCGCGCTATGGCGGGAAGATACCGCATCCCGATCCGGATATGATTGGATTGCTCTTCGAATATTTTCCGTCTTTCATCCTGGGTAAGCGCCCACCAGGCAGCGGATTTCCGGATGGGAATGAGAGAGGCGGATGTCGCTTCGGGGCGTCCGAGACCGGGCTGCTTGGCCAGCAGGTCTTCTTTCTCACCACGATGGACATAACGCTCGTTGCTCGTGATCCCGCGGAGGAGCCATCCGGTTCCCGGGGGCTCTTGGATGACCGGACCGGAAACCACGTCCAACCTGGGCACGTGGGGAATGGGGAGGCCTATGAGGGTTTCCATCCGGATGGTTTTCCAAACCCCCGCATCGCCGCCCAGGAACGAAAACAAACGCGTATTCATGTATCGCTTCCTTGTCAGGCCGCGCGGGGCTTGTCCGCGCGAACGGGAAGCTTCCAGTTCGGCCGCGCGAAATGGCAGGTGTAACCGCCGGGAATTCGTTGGAGATAATCCTGATGCTCGGGTTCGGCTTCCCAGAAGTCGCCAGCCGGAACGACTTCGGTTACGACCTTGCCTGGCCACAGACCGGAAGCATCGACGTCGGCGATCGTGTCTTCGGCGATCCGCCTCTGTTCATCGCTGGTATAGAAGATCGCCGAGCGATAGCTGGTGCCGACATCGTTGCCCTGGCGATTGCGCGTGCTCGGGTCATGGATTTGGAAGTGGCATGGGAGACCGTGCCGCCGGTATATCCCACCCTTGTCGACAGGACGCCCTCCATCCGGCGAATGAGGTCCTGCATTCCCCAGAAACAACCGCCGGCAAGTATCGCGCGTTCCCCCGTCATTGGACATCCTCCGCCTGGTTCGGATAACAGCTTAATTAAAATAGGAAGCCGTTTCCGATAGCGGGCGCTTTTCCTAGGCGCGACGGGACTGGAAGTCAATCCAGCGCGTGCCCTCTCCCACCACCCTTTTGACGGTTACGTTGATGCGGTTCCACAGGTTGATGAGGGAGATCTGCACCACCAGCACCGAGAGGGCCGGTACGTCATAGTGGCGGGCCGCTTCGTTCCATACTTCGTCCGGCACCGGATCGCTGCGATCGCTCATGCGCGTGGCGGCTTCGGTCAAGTCCAGGGCGGCGCGCTCGGCCGGCGTGAAGAAGGTCGATTCCCTCCAGGCGGCCACGCCGAAGAGGCGGTCGTCGGTTTCCCCGATTTCCCGGAGCTCATGGGAATGCATGTTGACGCAAAAGCCGCAGCCGTTGATCTGGCTGGCCCTCAGATGCATCAGGTAGATGGTTTTCATGGGGAGGCCGGCGTTACGGGCGGCGGTGGCCAGGGCCTGGAGGGCGGGCAGGACGCCCGCGACGCTCAGGGCGGGGTTGGGAATGCGGGAGGGCATGTCGGACATTTCGTGCTCCGTTTCGGGTTATAGAGTGGCGGGGGCGGGTTCCGGCCCGTGCTCCATTGTCGAACGGGAAGTCCGGATTTAGACATGCCGACTCGTGAATTTCTACGGCCGGAACCGGATGGATCCCGTTCCCAGCCTTTACCAAGCTTTGCTTAGCCGACCGTATCCGGCTTTGCGCTTACGAAGGGCAGGATGGCGCGCAGGCGGGGATCGCGCAGCCACAGCCCGCACCAGAGGAAGGCGGCCACGTAGGTGGGGGAGAGCACGTGGGTGAAAAGCGGATTGCCGAGCCGCACATGGGTGGCGATGGCCCCGCCCAGGTAACCGGTCCAGAGGATCGCTCCCAATACCGCGGTCCGCGGGATCAGGTACAGGGCCAGCATGGCGACCTGGATGAGGCCGAGCCGGAGGACGATGCCGGGCGGATACCCGAGCTTGATGGTGCCTTCCACCGCGACGGGCAATTGGAGGACCTTGACCATGCCGTCCATAGCCATGAAGGCGGCGGCCAGCCCGCTGACGATCCGGCCGGCCCAGAGGGCTTTGCGGTTCCCGCGGGCGGAGCGGACGGTCAAGGAAGGGGCGTGGGAGTAAGACTTGGTATCCGTGCTGATGATTGCCATAACGGCCTCCTGGTTGGGTTCTGTCCTTTGGACTGCCCGACCGGGGCGAAATCATCGGTAGCGCCGGAAAAAGTATTCATCGGCCGAAAATCCGTGGAATCGGGAAAACGAAGGGGTGCCCGTTAAGGCGAGAGCCGGGGCGGCAGGCCGAAGAGAGGGAACAGGGTTCCGGTATCGAGGAAGGAGGTGATCGATGCGATGCGATCGCCGGACATCTCCAGAAGGATGAGCGCCCAAGGCGTCCGGCCCTGATCATGGTACTGCCCGAAGGCGGGCGAACCGCAAGCCGGGGCGGGAACCAGTTTGGAGCCGCGGCATACCGAGCCTCGGCCGAGGAGCCAGGCGCCGATGGACTCGGGGCCTTGGAGCCAGAGCGTGTAGGGCGGCATGGACATCACCGCGTCATCGGCGAGCAAGCCGGTCAGCGCGGCCACATCGTAGCGCTCGAATGCCGCCACGTAATTCTCGACCCTAGAGCGCTGGGCCTGGGTGAGGGCGGCCTGGGGCCGGCCCAGATCGCGGCTGGAAAGGGTGGAGCGGGCGCGCTGCAACGCGCTATTGATGGAAGCGACGGAAGTGTCGAGGGTTTCGGCAACCTCCGCGGCCGACCAGCTCAGGACCTCGGTCAGGAGCAGGGCCGCCCGCTGTTTGGGGGGCAGGTGCTGCAGGGCCGCCACGAAAGCGAGGCGGATGCTTTCGCGCAGGAGCAGCCGCTGGGCCGGATCCTCATGCTCCGGCACGGCCAGCGCGTCCGGAATGGGCTCGAGCCATTGCTCCCGGGGGCGTTCTTCCAGGGGATCGTCGGCCGTTCCGCGAGGGCCGAGCTCGACGGGGCGATGCCGACGAGATCGTTCCGCCAAGGCATCGAGGCAGACATTGGTCGCGATGCGGTAGAGCCAGGTGCCGAGGGAGGAGCGCCCGTCGAAGCGGTCGGCCGCGCGCCAGGCGCGGACCAAGGTTTCCTGCACCGCGTCCTTGGCGTCCAGGCCCGAGCCCAGCATCCGGTAACAATGGCCCGTGAGGGCGGAGCGGTGCGTTTCGAATTGCTGGGCGTCGATCGGCATAGGACCGGATTTAAAAATAACCCGGATCGACGCTGGTTAGGACCCGGAATTTTTCCCGAGGAAAACCTTGCGAACCCAGGAACGCGTGGACGTGGCCGCCCGGACAAGGTAGATGCCCGGATCCCTGGGCTGGGCCAGGGTCAACGCGCGCCCCGCCCGCCCGGCGGCCGTCGCAAGGGTCATCCCGCGAAGGTCCAAAAGCTCCGCCTTCCAATCCTCGGAAACGCCCCCGCCTAAAGAGAGGACGAGGTTTCCCGAGCCCTGCCCGATCCGGAAAGCCTGGCTCCCGGCCCCGTCCCCGCGGATTCCCACGACCTGCTTTTCCAAGCTGAAGCTATCGAACCCATAGGTGTCCTGGTGCGCTCCCAGGTACAGATTGAAACGCAAGGCGCCATTCCCCTGCCGGTCGGAAGTATAGGCGAGAGTCTGCTCCGTCCATTCGGGAGACAGGGAGAAATCCTGGCCGGAGCGATAGGTATAGTTGTTGTCCGGTCCGTCCTGGATCCCCAGGTGGATGCTCGTGGAAGAGTCGCTGCGGGCCCAGAATTTCAATTCGTAACTGGCCCCGCTATCGGCCACCCAATCCGGAGGGAGTTGCAGCTGGATATGCCAGTTTTCCGGCGCAGCCGCTTTGACCTCGACCTGGGCGTACCGGGTCCCTTCGTGGGCCCCGGTAGCGGGGAAAGTAAGGACGGCATCGTACGTCGCCGCCGTCGTCGTATCCGCCTTCCACAATTGCCAGTAGTCGCCGGGGTTGGCGTTTTCGAAACCGGGATTGGAAAGCAGGTTTTGCGCCTGGACCGCTGCGGCGCAATAGAGCAGCAAGGGCAACAAGGCAATCGGGGAGATACGGGTTCGATGCATTTTCCACCTCGCTTTAAAATTCTCGCGGAGGAAATATAATTCGACTTCGACGTCGCATCGACCCTAAGTTTGGAGGGGCGCCATCCACTGCAACCGGCTGTTAGGCTCGCTAAGCCGGGCGAGGGCTTTTCCCCATTATTTGTCATGCATAAATTTCATGTCTACCACATTGACCATGTAAACGTTTTTGTTAACCGGGTTCTGGTTATTCTGGGCATTCGTTGTTTTGTTTTCGTGGACTATTTCAAAACCGACTTTATTTTTGGCCACAATACCTCCGGCAATTTTCCCATCGGCGGTCTCTACATCGATTAAGTTGCCGCTGCTATCCTTTACGAGCAACTGAAGGGATATGGATGATACGTTCCTATCCGATCTATTCTCTACATAGCCGATTACCTTTTCTTGCTGGCTCCAGCTGCTTGGAACCGGTTTTACTTCGCTGATTATGAATTCACTCTTATGCCGTTGCGCTTCCGTCATTTGACTATCGGTCATATGGCTAAATCCGCCAACTAGTCCGGTAGTAAAGCTCTTTGCCACTTCTTTTCCGATTGATTCGATCTTGGAAACCCCATTCTTGTCCTTTTCAACCAGGCTCTCTATGGATTTCGAGAGAGCGTCCCTCGGGATGTCCGTAAAGGAGCTTTTTAAAACTAGAGCGGCAAGCACGCTTGCCAGGACCAACCCAATGGCAATTATCGTCGCTCCGAAAATTGTTTGCTTCATATCCTACTTTCAGGTATGGTTTAACCGTACTTCCGGTTTCGGTTTGAATTTCAAATTATATCCGAACCGCGGGTTCGCCGCCATATCCAAATGCGGCCAGCCAAATAAATAACAGTGGCCCACAAAATGGAATTCAAAGCGAAGCCAGCCCAACCCCATAGTCCATGTAAGGTGTGGGACGGTAACAATTGAATTGGGAAAATAAAAAGTTGCACGCCCACGTTCTGAACCTGCAATAGGATTTCCATCGTCTTTGAACAAGGCTCGTCGAAACAGGATCCCATAAATTGGAATCCAAGTAATAGGAACCCGGTAGTCGCAGTAAAATGAAGCAAAGCGATTGGACCAATGATCCACGGACGTTGAAACTGTTTAATTTTAGTCGTCATAACTATGCTTCGATTTGTGCCAAAGTAAAAAGAGAGAAGATAATCAGTAGGAGCATTATGGATTTCCGGATCCTAAAGCAAAACATCGGCAGGCACGTGGCCTTCTCGGATGTCGAACTCGAGGCCATCTGCAGCCGCTTCCGGTCGCGGAAAGTGGCCAGGAAGGAATTCCTCCTTAAGCAAGGCGAGGTGTGCCGCTTCGAAGGATTCGTGACGGAGGGGTGCTTCCGCCTATTCTCGACCAATGCCGACGGCGTGGAGGCGGTCCTGTATTTCGCGGCCCGCGACTGGTGGGTGGCCGACATCGACAGCTTCACCAACGGCGCTCCCGCGGAACTTTCCATCCAGGCCATCGAGGACAGCGAGGTTCTCTTCATCGGCAAAGAGGATAAGGAGCGCCTGTATGCGGATGTTCCCAAGGTCGAGCAGCTCTTCCGGATCATGACCCAGAAGACCCTGGTCGCTCTCCAGCGCCGGATGATCCGGAACCACACCCTGTCGGCGGAGGAACGCTATCTTCATTTCCTCTCCGCCTACCCGGACATCGCGCGCCGCCTGACCAACCTGCACATAGCCTCCTACCTGGGCATCACCCACGAGTTCGTGAGCAAAATCCGGCGTAGGCTGGCCGGAAAATAGCGCCCGCTCCTAGCGCCCGCCCCGCATTTATTGAACTGGTTCAATGCCTCCCGCAGGCGGCCGCGCGTATCTTTTCCTCATCAAGAAAAGGACGGGATGATCATGCAAGCCAATGCGGGAAAACTGAACTATACGGTCTATCGGGCGGATGCCAACAGCTTTCATGTGGCCTCCGTCCTCGTCTCCGGCGAAAAGGATGCCGTCCTCGTGGACACCCAGTTCACTCTGGCGGACGCGCACAAGGTGGCCGCCGAGGTCCTAAAATCCGGCAAGAACCTGACCGCCATCTATATAAGCCATGGCGATCCGGACTACTATTTCGGATTGGGCGTGCTGAAGCAGGCCTTCCCCGACGCCCGCATCTATGCCACCCCGCAAACCCTGGCCCATATCCGGAAGACCTACCAGAAAAAGCTTGAGACGTGGGGTCCTAAGCTGGGGTTGAACGGACCCAAGGAGGTGGTCTTCCCGGAAACGCTGCTCGGCAATTCCTTGAACCTGGAAGGGAAGACCCTGGAAATCAAGGGGCTCGACGGCCCCTCTCCCGAGCGCAGCTACGTCTGGATTCCGGACCTTAAGGCTATCGTAGGCGGGGTAAACGTGTACGACGGGCTGCACCTGTGGGTGGCCGATGCCGGCACTCCTGAGAAGCGCAAGGCCTGGCTCGCCATCCTGGAGGGGATGGAAAAGCTGCAGCCGGAAATCGTGGTGCCCGGGCATGCCCTCGGTGACGGCCAACGGAACGCAGAGACCCTCGCATATTCCAAGCAGTATCTCCTCGCTTTCGAGAAGGAGGCGGACAAAGCCAAGGAATCCGGGGCTCTCATCGCCGCCATGCAGAAGCTATACCCCGGTGCTCAGCTGGCCATCGCCCTGCAGCTTGGCGCCAAGGTGGCCAAGGGCGAGATGACCTGGTAGGCGGTGACATGGCGGCAAGCAACCTGGAAATCGTGAAAAGCACCTACGAAGGGAAGACCTCGGAGGAGAACGGCCGCAACCTGGAACGGCACCTGGCACCGGAGGCCACCTGGACGGAGGCGGCGGGCTTCCCTTACGGCGGCACCTACACCGGGTTCCGGGAAATCGCGGAGAAGGTCTTCGCCCGCCTGGCAGGAGAGTGGGATGGCTACCGCTTCGAACCCGAGGATTACGTCGCCGCCGGGGACAAGGTGGTCGCCTACGGCAGTTACAAAGGCACCTACAAGCGGACGGGGAAATACTTCGAAGCCCGGGTGGCCCATCTCTGGACCCTGAAGGCCGGGAAAATCATCCGCTTCGAGCAGTTCGTCGACAGCCGGATCGTGGCCGCCGCTCTGGAATAGGCTATGAAATTATTTTCCATGAATTGAACCTGAGTCCGGTAGAACGAATCCGCAATCATCCAATTCGGGGTATACCTTCCCGAATTGGATAGATCCATTTGTTTCGAAATAATTCTGTCCGTTTTCCATAGTATGAATTTTCTGAACGCTAGGCTTGTCAACGCCGATTGAATAGAACCGGCCAATTATAAATTTTAACTTTCTTGAAGAGCACATATTCATCGCACTTTGGTACTTGATATTAATTGTGTCTGGTACGTTACCTGTGAAAACGGTATCCGGAACAAATGTCACGATTTTTTCGTACCAGATTCTTTTATTAAATCCTTCGACCCTAACTACTTGGCTCCCGGTTACATTTCCATGAAAAACCAAATCGTATTTGGGGATGGCCTCTTGCACATTTTCAGGACTTACGCACTTGCAGGCGAAGCCTTGCTGGCTAATAAGAGTAATAAATACTACAAGGCTCGTTTTTGCCTGCCTGGAAAGGACGGAGAAGAATCTCAAATCGAAGTTCCAATTGATGCACCGAAGTATGGATTACCACTGAACGGGATCTTTTTTAAAAATTCCAATTTAAATATTATTGGTAATACCACATCTCGATCTGATATTAGATGGGACAACCCAATCGTAACTCCGCCTATATACTGGCGGGCCAAATCTCGATCTAAGCTTGCCCAAAAAAATGAAGAAGAAGCTTCGAAGGTAATCCTGTCTAATGAACTTATCCCGAAATCCGGCCCTGCATGAATTCCTGCGCCGAATATTCCGAGATGAATTCCAGCCACTCCGAATATTTTCTCATCACGATAATCCTCGGAGTCCGCCGCGGCTATTTTGTCAAAGTTAAGTTTAAGAAGATATGGATACGACAATTCCAATCCCGGCCTAGTGTAAATAGTAATTCCGAAGGTATTCGAAATAAACAGAAATATGTAAACACGCCAGCTGCTTTTCAAAGGACTCCTTACATATGCCAGATTACTAACTGGATTCCGGATGATAACGGAAAGCCGCTCAGTTTAGGAGCTAAACTTACCATTGCCTTAAACCATCAATTTATCCGTTTCGGTAAAGAGGCCATAAATGATTATGGCACTGGACAGCGCGAGTTGAAACACAACAAGCTGCTTCAGGTTCAAAGTATTTTTTTTGGCTTATTTTGAGCATGGTATGGTATATCCCATTTAGTGGACTCATCACCATTATTCCAATACTTATATAGCCAAGTCTATTTCCGGCGGCGAGAAGTATTACAGCCGTTGTCACTCCCCATCCGATAGCCAGGACAAGAGCAAGAAAAAGACGGCGGAATCAGCCAGCTCTCGCCCGCGCTTCCGGAGCTGGCAGCGCACTTGGGCGAATCGATCGCGACCGGAGTCTCCTGCTGCTACGAGCCGCGCACCCACGTCATCTGGTCCACCTAATTCCGGCCCGTTCGTTCTGAACGAACGGCAACCGGGCCAAACCGAACGCCTTACTCGTGTAAGCAAACTTACAGGAGGATCCCATGTTCGTATCCGTCATCCACCACATCCACGACCCGAAAGGTTTTGTAGCAGCCGAGGCCAAAGCGCTTGAGCAGCTGCCCGCTTTGACGACGCTTCCCATTCTCTCAGGGCTTCTCGGTTTCGTATTCGAGCCGGAGTCTGGCGGCCGGGAGAACCGAAGCATGAAAGCGCACCTCGTCCATCAGGCCGGAATAGGGCTTTTCCTGGGCCGAACCCATGAGCGCCTTGCCGATGCGCAGCCCCGCGGCCGCGTCCACCTGGAGCGGTTCCGGCAGCACGCTCTCTGAAACCTTAATCCCGTTCATCCAGGTCGACATGTTCTTCGCCGAAGAGTCGTACACCATGGCCACGTGAGTCCACTTCCCAAGATAATCCCCCGCCTCGAATACATTCTGCCAGGGAGCGGTTTCACCGCTCCCTGCGCTATCGAAGGCCCCGAATTGGGCGATGGAATCCGCACGCAGAAGCAGGTGCACCCCCGCGAACTTCCTCTGCAACCCGAAATCGAGGATATTGGAGCGGCCTTTCTCGAGCCCGGCCTTCATCCAAAGGGTGATGGTAAAGCTGGCGTCCCCGGACAGCCCCGGGGGCACGGCGGCGGTGAGGCTCCCCAAGTCTCCGGCAAACGCTTTGGCGTATCCGGCGACGCCTTCCACCCTGTCCGTCCCATTGGCGCTGTCCGCGGTGGCGTGGTTTCCGTAATCGGTGGCATCGCGGTATGAGTCCGGTTGATTGGTATCCGGTTCGGATAGATGGAGGACGGTCGCGTAGGCGGGGGCGGGGAATACCCTGGCTCCCGAGGACACGGGAACCGCATCCGGCCTGCCCCAATGCATGGTTATCTCCTGGCCGGGGGCGTCCCATCGCAAGGAATCGAGGCGCACCCAGATCGCGGCCAGGCTCTCGGTCCCACTCCACCGCTCGATTTCGAAATCCAGGACCTTGCCACCGGGATCCGTAAAGCGCAGATCCCTACCGTCCGGGGCGGCCTGGCTGAAGTCGAAGTTAGCGGAGGAAAGCCGCACCAGCAGGGGGAAATCGGTGACCAGTCCGGAAATACCGATCCCCGACGAGAAGGGTCCCACCTCGATTTTCCGGGCATAGGTCCAGGTTTGGAAGGGAGAGGGCTTGGTCCTTGCGCCCGAAGTCACCTCCAGGTTTTCCGCCAGGACCAGGGGGTTTTTCGTATTCCCATCCACCACCAGGTTGAGGCTGGGATAGTCGCCGGGAGCGACCGACTCCAGGATCACGGTGCCCCGGATCCTGGCGGCCGAATCGACCCGCGCGAAATCCGAGGCTCCGGGGATGTAGAGGTAGCCGCTCTTGCCATTGCCCAGGAAATCCGGCACGGGAATCTCGATTGAGCCGGTAGGCGCCACCACTCCACCCACGGTGGCCATGGCCTCCATTTCGATCCGGACTCCCGGGACCCGGCAACGGTAGCCCGAGACAGTGTCGGTGAATTCGAGGTTGTAGGTGCCGGGCCGTAGATCCTGGAATCGATAGGCGCCGTGGCCATCGGTCCTGGTTTCCGGTGGGCGCTTGGATCCTTCCGGCATGGCGCCGTTGTGATCCTCCTCGAGGAGGACCACCCGGGCTCCGATCACGGGCCGTTTTTGGCCGTCGCGCACCAAGCCGGCAAGGCCATTGGTGGTTTCGGAACCGGAATTTCCGCCCCCTAGGCAGCCCGAAACGAGGGCGGATAGGGCGGATAAGGCCGACACCGTGGCGAGGATGGAAAGGATCGACCGGACAGGCCGGGGCATGCGCCTGTGGCTCATGCCTTATCCTCGCCGGCATGGTCGTCGCCGGGCGGTTCCGCGTCGCTTCCCTGCTCCGGGGCGTTTTCCTCGACCAAGGCCTCCCCGACCAAGGTCAGGGGAAAGGCCTGGAAATTGATTTGGTAGACGCAATCGGGATCATCGCTATCCGACATCATATGCATGATGGACTGGCGCAGTTCGCGGATCCGCTGCTTAATCTCCTCCAGGTCTCTGAACTTGATGGCCACGGTGACCGTGGAGATGTCCCGATGGTCCTTGGGATCGTCGCAAAGGGACTGCCGGGCCAGGTTCAGGCTTTCCAATTGGAAGTTCCTTATGGCCGTCGACTGCCATTTCTCGCCGGTGGTGAGGGGCGGGCCCACCACCTCGTAGCGTCCGGACTTGTTCATCTGCAGGATCCCTAGGTCCGTCAGCAGGCGGATGCTTTCCTCGGCTTCCTCCGAGGTGATGGCCGGATGCAGACGCGAGGCCAGGTCTGCATAATCCCCGCGGAACTCGTAGAAGGTTAGCAGGCTGCGGATGGCGCTGTGGTACCACTTTTGGTAGTAAACATACTGGCTTATCTCGAGGGGACGGCTTTCCATGCCCCGGAGGGCGATGAGCTTCTCGAAATGGATCTTGATTTCAGCCGGGACCTTGGCCCGGCCGTAGTGGACCAGGGCTTCGAAATACTTGGCTTCCTCCGCTCCCAGCTTGCAGAGCTTGACGACGGCGGGAATGGCTCGCTCGGGGAGGGAGACCTTTCCCTGGGTCACCTTGACCAGGAACCCCGGGTCGATGCCCAGGAACCGGCCCATGTACCGGTAGGAGAAGAACGCGTTCTGCCGCTTGCGGAACTCGTAATAATCCTTTATGAAGGCGGTATAGCTCAGGTATTCGAAGATGCTCAGCATGGGATTCCGTCCCAAATATACGGGCTGCGATCCGGCTTGGCTTGCGACTCCCCAAAAAGCGTTGAGGCGCCAGAGTCAACGCTCATATTCTGCACCCTAGAGGCCGGGATACCACACCCAAGGCATTCCATCGTTGATGGGACGGGTTCAACGGTTTCTGCCGGGGATCGCTTGCGGCCCCTTGGGGCAACGGTAGGTTAGGGTGTAATTCAGGGACCTTCCAGCGGCCGAGACAAGTCCCAAGAAGGAGAGAAATATGAAACGGATGTATTGCTTCCTACTCGCAGCGCTTCTGGCCCTGCCTAAAAGCTCGATTGGGAAAATGCTGCTCGTCGCCGGATCCATATCCATTCCGATATTTTCCCAGACGACGCAGGAAATCGCGCGTTTCCAGGCGCGCACCTATACTTCCACCACGACCTCCGTAACCTTACCCTACCGTTTATTCATTCCCGCCAATTACAACCCGGCCATCCGTTACCCCCTCGTTACGGCCCTGCACGGAAACGGTGAACGGGGAACGGACAACACCAGGCAGTTCGTCTTCAACGTCGCTAAGCAATGGATTGCCGATAGCGTGCAGGCCCGCGTGCCCCATTTCATCTTTGCGCCCCAAACGGCCATTGGGTGGACCGATTCCGACCAAAGGTTAACCGTAATAGAAATCATCCAGGCCCTGAAAAAGGAATTCTCCCTCGACACGACCCGTTTCTATATCGCGGGTCTTTCCGCGGGCGCAATGGGCACCTGGGACCTCATAAGGGACTATCCCACGATGTTCGCGGCGGCCGTCCCCTGTTCTGGATCGCTTTTTGGGAACAACAACGTGACCACTATAGTGCGCACTCCTTTCTGGGCTTTCCATGGCTCCGCAGATAACACGGTGAACGTCAGCGGCACCCGGGATATCGTCACGGCCGTGGAGGCTATGGGCCACCCTGTGGTGCGTTTTGTCAGTTCGGCCAACCGCGTCAATCCTACCGCCATCTCCTACGACTCCCTGACCAGGGCGGTATATGGCGGAGCGAATTACATCTATTCCGAGGTGACAGGGGGCAATCACAACGCCGGATGGGACGCAGGTTGGGGCGAACCCGTGATACCGTATTGGGTGCTTTCCAAAAAGAAACCCGCGAGTACCTCGGGGATCGTACTCAATCCTAAAAACCCCCACCAGAGGATCTTCTCATCGACCGACTTGTTCTTCTTTTCCCTGGACGGCAAACGCATCGATTTGCGTCCTGGTGCTTCCGGCAGGAATATCCCCGTATTATTGTTGGAGCGTCCCT
>JAEKLQ010000082.1 GCA_019509785.1 Fibrobacterota bacterium
GGCTTCGTGCGGCAAGTCCCCCTGATAGTTGGAAAACAGGCCTTCGTGGCAATTTTTGTTAAATTTACAGGATATGGTGATATCGCCCAAAGCGCATCTCTTAGGCGCAAGCGTTTCCGATTTGGAGATGCTCTTAAAGGAACTCGGCCAGCCCGCGTTCCGGGCACGCCAGTTGCGTGATTGGATGTTCGGCCGGTTCGAGTCGGATTTCGGTAAAATGTCCAACCTCCCGAAGGCCCTGCAAGAGGCCCTTGGGGAGAAGGCCACCTGCCAGGTACTGCAAGTCAAAGCCACCCAGACCTCCCACGATGGGACCACGAAGTGGGTTTTCGAAACCCATGACGGACACTTCTTCGAAACCGTACTTATCCCCACCGACGATCGCCGGTCGATTTGCGTTTCCTCCCAAATCGGCTGCGCCATGGGATGCACCTTCTGCCGCACCGCCACCATGGGCTTCATCCGCAATCTCACCCTAGGGGAAATCCTGGAGCAGGCCTGGTTCGTGAGCCGGCATCTGAAAGAGACGGAAGGGCAGGACGCGCGCCTGAGCAATGCCATCTTCATGGGCATGGGCGAACCGCTGCTCAATCTCGAGAACGTGGCGCTGGCCTGCGAGCGGCTGAACGCGCAGGACGGCTTCGGCATCGCCAAGGACAAGATCACGATATCGACTTCGGGGGTGGCGCCCAAGATCCTGGAATGGGGAAAGCGCGCGCCCGATTTCAAGTTGGCCATCTCGCTGAACGGCAGCAACGATCAAATTCGTTCGCAGCTGATGCCCATCAACCGGCGCTACAACATCGAAACCTTGCTGGAGACGGCGGACGAATACATCCGCCTGACCGGGCAGAAGCTCACCTTCGAGTACATCCTCATCAAGGATAAGACCTGCACGCGGGATGCCGCCCGGGAGCTGAAGCGCATCGCCTCGCACCGGCATTGCAAGATCAACCTCATCCCGCTCAACCGTGGCAATCCCGATATGGAAGCCCCGGACGAGGGCGAGATCGCCGAATTCGAACGCATCCTTGCGCAGGGGGATTTCCAAGTCCTGCGCCGCCGCCCCCGTGGGCCCGATATCTATGCTGCGTGCGGCCAACTGGCCACTGAACAGAAAAAGGTAGCCTGATGCTGACTCAAAATCTGCCGGAATACTGGGAAGACCTGTACAAGACCAAGAAAGATGCTTGGTGGGATCTCGGGAAGGTCACGCCTCTCCTGGAGGAATTCTTCAAGCACCCATCCTGCCCCAAGACCGGGCGCGTGCTGGTGCCAGGCGCCGGGCGCGGCTACGACGCCGCCGCATGGGCCGCCCGCGGCCACGAAACCCTGGCCGTCGATTTCTCCGGCACCGCCTACGCGGCGCTCTCCGCCCTGTCCGAGAAGCAACGCAAGCTTTCCGTGCTCAACATCGATCTCTTCGAGCTCTCCCCCAAGAGCACCGAACCCTTCGACATCATCTACGAGTACTGCTGCTTCAACTCCATCCACCCCGGCCGCCGCGACGAATACTTCGAAGTGTGGGACAAGATGCTCACGCCCAACGGCGTCGTCATCGCCGCCTTCTATCCGCTCATCCGGTCCACGGCGCTGGAAGGTCCGCCCCACCCCACCTCGGAAGGCGAGCTGATGGCCCGCCTCGACGGCGTATTCGATCTGCACGAGAAGGTCATCCCCAAGCAGAGCGTGAAGGAGCGCGCCGGCAAAGAGGAGATCTGGTTGCTGAAGAAAGCCAAGCACTAATACCCATGCGGCGCCCCAGGTAACACTCCGGTTACCTGGGTTCCGCCCGTAATCCGCGGACGATGGCGCGGACAGGGCCGCCGGGTCCCGAAATCGCCTTTAATCTCTTGGGTTTTTCACTCGGTCCGCGAATATCCCAAGCTTCCCAAAGACAGGCTTAAAGCCTTGGTTTTGCCCGGGATGGATCCCCCCTCCTCGCGATGAATCCGACGTGGTATCGGACCCCCAGCTGTTGTATCCTCTCGGGCATGGAGGCACAAGATACGATGTCTTACTTCTCCCCGAAAAGCACTTGGCTGAGCTTGGTCGACGCCGGTAAACCCGCCCGCGAAAGCGCGCCTCTCCGGATCGATCCCCCGCGTTCCCACGGCCCGGACGGTTTCGCCCTTCCCGATCCCGATTTCGTCGCCGTCCCGCCTCTGCCGGCGGAGGGCGGGGATAGCGCCTCTTCC
This sequence comes from Fibrobacterota bacterium, assembly GCA_019509785.1. NCBI lineage: Bacteria > Pseudomonadati > Fibrobacterota > Fibrobacterota bacterium. The sequence goes on from JAEKLQ010000082.1 coordinate 2,199, forward strand.
GGGTCGTCCCCCGTCGCCGAAGAAGGGATGATGGGAGCGGCCGAGAGCGCGGAGGATCTCGATCATCTGCGCATAACCATCGACCTGAGGCATAAGCTTTTCTTCCATTTCCGGGAGTGGGAATTCGGGCCGGCCCTGCTCGAAGATCACGTGCGCATGGCCCGGGCGCAAACCGATCCCGAGGAGGCCCTGGCCGAATACTGCCTGGCCCGTCACGTGGCGGTTACCCTGGTCGGGAAGCTGGGTCAGGAAGAACATCGCCTGGGCTGGATCGAAGTCGATCGGGTGATCGCCGAGATCGAAGTCCTGATCGGGAATTTGGACAGCGCGGCGGTCTACGCCCGTGAGGGCCTCAAGGCCATCAAGAACGGCCGCTTCGGCGCGGAGCACGATATGCGCATCACCCGCTTGGCCGTCCGCTTCTTGAATCTGCTGGAAGGCCGTTGACGTAGGAAACGGCCCGGCCGCTAACCCTTCCGATAGACTCGAAGGCGGCCCGGCCGCTAACGTAGGAAGAGGCCGGGCAGCTAGCGGATCACCCAACGCGCCATCGACCAGGCCGGTCCCGTGTCGGGATGGGCGGTCAGGCGCACCAGGTACATCCCCCCGCCCGCGGGTCCCGCCCAGGCGATGCGATGCGTTCCCGCCGGATAGGATCCGCGGGCCAAATCCCCGAGCTTGCGGCCCTGTGCATCATAAATCGTGACGATGATCGCGGCGGAGGCGGGCAGGTCCAGGCGCAAGGCGCCGCCGGCGTCATCGGCGAGGCCGTAACTTTCCGGTAGCCGCGCCTGCGGCAGCGCGAACCCGGTGGAACGGGCGCCGCGCGCGAACCAGACCGGCCTCTGGGCGTTCGCCAGGAAGGTAACCGCCTTGCCTGATGCGGTGATCTTATCCTTAGCCAAGGGAAGTTGAAACACGTTCAGGGTCGTGCCCGTCTTACGGGTGAAAACGATCTTATCGTCCCGGGTGGAATAGCGCGGGCCTCCAGGCACCGTGGCATTGCTATCGAGCACATGGTAAGCCCCAGTGAAAAGATCGGCCGCCATCACGCTGAAAGTGCCGGTATAATCGTCGATGAGATCGAAGGCGACGTTCAGGTCGGTGGTCTGGGCGAAGGAGGGATTGCCGACGCTCACCCCATCGGGCAAGGAAGGCAGGAACGGGCTGATGATGCCGGACTGCACATCCACGAGGTAGGCGTTCCAGAATTCGAGGGGGCTCCCCCCGGCCTGGGGCACGCTGTTGAGCGCGTCGAAGACAATGCTCTCCCCGGTGTAGTTGAATTCCACCGCGTCGGCATAGGGCATGGTATTGGCCTGGGTGGTCTGCCCCGCGGACGGCGTGTATAGGGCGATGGATTTACTCTGGTCCGGATGGACCAGATCGAGAACGTGGATTTTCGCGTCCGCTTGCAGGGTGGTGGCCGCGGCTTTGGTCCCGTCCGGGGAGACGGCAACCGACTTCCAGGCGGTGGTGGCATCCACGACGCGTTCGCCCGACGCGTCGACGGCGCGTAGGGCCTGCTTGGCATCCACGAACAGGATCAGGGATCCATCGGCGGTGACGGAGATCGGCCGTCCGGAACCCGTGAATATCTGGGTCTTGCTCAGATGCGTGACATCGGTATCGCCGGCGATCACGGATTTGGCCAGGTACAGGCTGCTATCGCCGGTCTTGGCTTCTTCCACGACGACGAATTGGGTTCCCGTCAGGGGGGACCGATCCGGCGGCCTGGGAGTGGGAATATCATTGCTGCTCGCCGAACCGACCCCCACCGCGGTGAAAGCGTCCCTCACGGCCTTGACTTCGGGCGAGGTCTCGCCGTAGAGATCGGTCGCCGACCGCACGGCCGCCAGGCGCATGTCCATGAATTGCGAGCCGGGATTCAGATAACGCGCATCCAGGACGCGGTAATAGATTTTCCCCATCTCCTCGCGACCGATGGCCTGGGCGATCAGATAGGCGGCATGGTTGGGGATACCGTTGTTGATGTGTACGCCGCCGTTGTCGTCGGCCAGCGTGGTCTTTACGAACTCAAGCATATGGGCCGGTTGCCAGCTCGCATCGGAGCGGCTCTTGCCGCCATTGTGCGGATCCGCCAGATCGCGAAGCGCGCCGGTCGGATACGCGGTCTTGTTGTTCACTACGTCCTCGCCCATGGTCCAATTGTTGCCTTCGATCAGGCATCCGAAGACGTCGGCCAGGGATTCGTTGAGCGCGCCCGCCTGGTTCTTATAATCCAGGTTTACGGTCGCGGCGATAACCCCGTGGGTCATCTCATGGGCAGTCACGTCCAGGGCGCGCGCCAGGGGCTTGAAGATCCGGTTCCCGTCGCCGTAGGCCATCAGCCTGCCGTTGAAATAGGCGTTGTCCATGGCCTGCCCGCCCTCGGTCACGTGCACGGCCGCGATCATGGTTCCGCCCGCGCCATCGATGGCATTGCGGTTATGGGTGTTCAGGTAGTATTCGTACACCTTGGCCATGTTGTAATGGGCCGAAACCGAAGACTGATCCGTCCAGGTATTGTTCGTCGAGGTGATTTGCGACAGCTTGGTCAGATCGGTTTTCCCGGCGGTCTCCGTCCATAAGGCGCCTTTGGGCGAACCGGGCAGGCCGGAGGTGCTGAAGGATTTGCGCGTACCGTCGATCAGGTAATAGGTCGATCCGACCTGGTAGGTATTAATGGTTCGCGCCGTGCCGAACAGATCCTGCGCGCTGGCCGTTTTGACCCCGTCGGAGTTGGCGGCATCGTACTTTTCCAGGATCGCGCCCGAAGCCGCGTCGATGAAGTAGCGCCAAAGATGGCAGAGATCCGGCCGGATCTCCACGCGCCATGCGAAATGGCTGGACCCGTTTTCCTCTTCCATCCAGACATTCTTTTCCGCGGCCGGTCCGGAATAATCGAGCTGGGCGCGCATCTCCGGAGTGAAATCCTCGAAGGGGGTTTTCAGGGACAGGTCGGCCACGGCCCGGTCGATGGCGGTCTTCGCGTCGAGGCGCCAACTCCCGAGCGGGGCCCGCGTGGGCGCATAATGCGCGTTCACCGCGTACAGCGCCCCGTTCCCGTCGAAGTGGGCGTTGATCTGCCCGTTCCAAATGGCCACCCCTTGATAGACCTGCTGGAAGATCTCATGCCGGGATCCCCGGACGTCCGTGAATTGCTTTTGGAAACGCAGTTCGGCGGAAGGGTCCTGCAACTTGAGCAAATCCTTATTGGCCCGGAAGTAAGCCATGGCGCGGTCGCCGGGCGCCACGGGAGCGGCTTTCGCGGCGGTGAAGGTCCGGGCGCCGGCGGGATCCGGCGACCTCATGCTGCGTCCATCCAGGTAGGCGGGCGTCCCGTTATCGGCCATCCAGGCAAAGCCGGGGCCGTTGGCCAGAGCCCTACCGGGAACCGGAAGGACCGACGTCGGCCCGGATTGCAGGGAGCGGTTCCGCAGCACCGACTGTAGCGAAGGCGCGCTGGCGGCAGGCGCGGCGGCCGTCGGTCCGGCGGCAAGTTTGGCGGCGGCGGCTGGGCGGGTGGACGCGATTTTCCGGGCGATGGCCTGGAGTTCGGCGGCGGAAATCTGCCGCGACGCGGCGCCGGGCGCTCCCTTCAGGGCGGCGCCGGGGGTATAGGCTTGGACCGCCGTTGCCACCAGCAGGGCGCAGGTAAAAGAGGAATGTACGGTTTGATGGAAAGGCATATCTGCTCGCTTTCGCATTCGTTCCAAGTTCAAGGTTCGGGCGCCAGGCTACGGCAATAGGCTTCCACGCGCGGATACCACGTGCGGAACGGTTCGGGGGCATCGGCGGCGGCGCCCGCGCCGGCTATGGACCATTGATGATCGCCGCGGGACGACGTGTACGCGATGCGCGTGGTCATGTTCCCCGTCTGCGCCGATTCCGTACCGAGATAGCCGTCCAAGGCCATCGCGAAAGCGGCGAGAGTATCGGGATTGCCTTTTCGCGTCCAGAGATCGGTGCGGGGCCCCGCGGCCGTTCCGGTCCAGGCAGTGATTTCTCCCGTCGAGAGGAGGGTATAACCTCGGAATGCGCCGGCGAATCCCCCGCCCGTGGACAAGCTGAGTGTAAAGGAGCCGGTTTTCCCCGTCGATGCGCCGCCTGCCTTGCCGCGGGCGCGCGCGGCATCGGGGGATTGATCGACGGGCTTTCGGCAGCCGCTTAGGCCGATAAGGAGAGAACCGATCGCGATGCCGATCCGAAGCATGCGCTTCCTTTTTGCGCGAACAGAGGCGCGAGAATAGGGTTGTTGGAGATGATCAATGTACCGTCTGGTACGCACCGGGGCAGGGCCATTTTGGACTGATCCCGGATGCTCGGGGATTTTTTCACGGTGGATGCTAGGGAATGAAGGCAGGAAAAGCCGAGCGATGTCGTCAGGGCAAAAAAAAGAACGGGCGCCCCGTCTGGAGCGCCCGTTCGAAGATTAACGGTTGGGTGGATTTATTTCTTGGCGGGGGCCGGGCGCAAGCGCCGGCGATCCCACCAGACCACGAAGGGGCAGGCCACCGCGATGGTGGAGTAGGTGCCCACGAATACGCCGATCACCATGGCGATGGAGAAATCGCGCACCGACGACGCGCCCATCACGGCCAGGATCACCACCGTGAAGAGCACGGTCAAGTGGGTGATGATGGAGCGGCTGAGGCATTGGTTGTTGGCGTTGTTCACGCGCGTCGCGAACGATTCCTTCGAACTCGCGACCCCGGTCAATTCGCGGATGCGATCGAAGATGATGATGGAATCGTTCAACGAATACCCGATGATGGTCAGGATGGCGGCCACGAAGTCGAGGCTGATCTCCATGCCGAACAAGGCGAAAAGCCCCAAGGTGATCAAGCTATCGTGGATGAGGCCCAAGACGCCGCCCACGCCGAAGCCGAGGCCGTTGCGACCGAACCGGAACCAGATGTAAAGCACGATCAAAACCAGGGCCGAAAGGATGGAAAGAAGGGCCGACTGGCGCAGATCCTTGCCCACCGACGGCCCTACGGTATCTTCGCCCTCGATGGTCGCGCCCTTGACCGCCTTGGCGATGATGCCCTTGGTAGCCGCGTCTTCCCCGAGGTTGGGGAGGAAGATCATCAAGCGGTTCTCGTTCTGCGCGCCCAGGGTCTGTACGCGGGGGTTTTCCAGGCCGGCGGATTGGATTTCCTTACGCACCTCTTCCACGTTGGGTTGTTCCTGGAACTGCACGCGATAGACGTGGCCGCCCGTGAAGTCGATGCCGAAATGCAAGCCGCGCACGGCGATGGCGCCCAAGGCCAGCGCCAACACGATTACGGACAGGCCCACGTAGTACTTCGCCCAAGGGATGACCTTGATGTCCACTTCATGGAACCAATCCACGCCCTTGCCGATGGAAAGCTCTTTCACGTCCCGGTTCTTGAGGATGTAGTCGAAGACCAGGCGGGTGACCACGATGGCGGTGTACATCGAGGCGCCCAAGCCGACCATCAGGGTGAGGCCGAATCCCTTGATGGGGCCCACGCCGATGTAGTACAGAATGGCGGCCGTTCCCAAGGTGGTGACGTTGGAATCGAAAATGGCGCTGAAGGCTTTCTTGTAGCCGGCGTCGATGGCGGCGCGCACGCTTCGGCCATGCCGCAATTCTTCGCGGATGCGCTCGAAGATCAGCACGTTGGAGTCCACCGCCATACCGATGGTGAGCACGATGCCGGCGATGCCCGGCAAGGTCAAGGTGGCATGGAAGGCGCCCAGCACCGCGAACAGGATGATCATGTTGAGCAACAGGGCCAGATCGGCGATGAGGCCGGCGCCCTTGTAATAGAAGGCCATGAAGCCGGCCACCAGGGCCAGGGCCACTATCGCGGCCATCAAGCCCTTATGGATATTGTCTTCGCCCAGGGTGGGGCCTACCGACCGCAATTCGACGATGGACATCGGGGCGGGGAGCGAGCCGGCCCGCAGGGTCACCGCCAATTGCTTGGCTTCGTTAATGTCGCCGATGCCGGTGATGGAGGCGCGCCCGTTGGGGATGGCGCCCTGGATGACCGGGGCCGAGTAGACCACCGAATCCAGCACGATGGCGAGCTGGCGTCCCACGTTGGCGCTGGTGACGCGCTTGAACTCCTTCGGGCCCAGGCCCTTGAAGGTGAGGCTCACTTCCACTTCGCCCGCGTTCATGCTACCGCTGCCGAGGCGGTTGGGCCGCGCGTCCGCGATGGTGGCGCCGGTCATTTCGGGACGGCGCTTCAGGAGGTACAGGCGGCGGGTCTTCACGTTGTCATGGGTTTCGATCTCGCGGCCCCAAAGGAACTGGTACTTCTGGGGGATCAGGGCCTGCACGCCGGAATCCTCGAGGATGGCCTTGGCCTTTTCCACGTTCTCCGCCTTCACGGCCAGGTCGCGGCCCATGGCGATGAGCAAGGCGCCGAAGGGCCGGTTCTTGTAGAACTCGGCGGCGGTCTCGGAGGTGTCCGCGGCGGCGGCGCTATCCTTCTTGGCGCTGTCCGCCGGGGAGGCCTTGGCCAGGGCGGAATCCTTCTTGGCTCCGGCCGAATCGGCTTTGGCCGACCCGGTAGTACCGGTTTTGGCGGAATCGCCGGTGACCACGCGCCCGAAGATGTCCTGTACGGCGCGGGCGGTATCGTTGGCCGGGGAGGCGCCCTTGCTGATGGGCAGATGGCCGGAGCGGCGGTTCAGGTAGGCGTCGATCTTATCCAGGACCGGCTTGAATTCGGTGACCTCGGGGATGAGCTTGAACTCGAGCAGGGCGGTGGCGCCGATCAGGCGGCGGGCGTCTTCGGCTCCCATGCCGGCCAGGTCCGCCACGATGCGGTTGTCGCCGGAGCGGGTGATGATCGGTTCGGACAAGCCGTATTGATCGACGCGGTTGCGGAGGATCTCCAGCGACCGATCCATCACGTCCTTCTGGGCTTCCTTATCCAGCTTTTCCTTATGGACTTCCACGATGATGTGGGTTCCGCCGGCAAGGTCCAAGCCCAGATTGATGGCCTTGGCGGCCACTTCCGGGTGCTCGCGCTTGAAGATCTCGCGCGTACGCTTCTCCAAGGCCAGGTTGACCTCGTTCTTGTGCATGAACACGCGTACCGTGGGGATGAGGCTGATAACGCACAGCCCCAGTATGATGAGTAGAATGACCGTTCGTAACCCGGTTTCCCGTTTCATGGATGGTATGGACCCTTCATTCCGAAATACTGAAGCCATCCCGGGATGGTTTTCCCGGGCCTAAGTTGTTGAAAAAGCTGCCCGAATATAGAAAAGGACCGGGAAGGGACCAACTTCGGAAGGTCGGTAGGGGCGGAAAAGAAACTGTGCGAGGTATTCGATTAGGTCAAGTCGTCCGGTAGCTCTTGATCAAGAGCGAGAACTCGGGATAGCCTCGAAGCGTTTCCAAATCCGGATCCTTGAGCGCCCACGCGAAATCGGAGAACCCTTTGCAGAGCGCCATTTCCATGGCGGCCAGGGCTTGCTCGCGCTTCCCTTGCAGGGAATAATAGCAGGCCAAATCGTAATAGGCCGCCACGCAATCGGGATCGAGCAGGACCGCCTTCTTGCAGGCGTGGATGCTTTCATCGAGGCGTTGGGGATCCTTGACCAGGGCGCCCAGCAGGATATAGGCCGGGGCGAATCGGGGATTTAGTTCGCTGGCGCGGCGGCAGTGTTCCAAGGCCTCGTCCCGGCGCGCCAGGCTCTTGAGCACGCCGGCCAGGCAATAGTGGGCCTCGAAGGTTTCATGGCCCGAGAGCAGGGCCTGTTGGAAGCATTCGACGGCGTCCTCGTAGAGGTAGGCGTCGGCATACTCCAGGCCGCGATCGAACAGCCATTTGCCTTCGCCATTGCGTTGGGCCGGGTCCTTAGGGGCCCCGCGCCCATGACCGTCGTCATGGCCGGTGAGGGACTTTTCCAGGATGTTCATGGCAGCGGAGATTTTGCCGGCGCGGAAAAGGAGATCGGAGAGTTCGCGGTAGAGGGCCGCGCCATCGCCGGAAGACCGGATCTGATCCCGCAGCAGGCAAACCTTGTCCTTCAGCAAATCTTCCATACGGCCCCGAGGAAGAGATCCCCCAGTTCCAAATATACGTGCCCGGGTTGTGCGTGGGGTGGGGATTCCGGGTGAGTGCTCGTAAAATTCGCTGGATTCGGTGCCGCAGCCTTGCCGCTGCTGGGGTGGGTCTGGCGGTGCCCCCGGCGCGGGGACGGTTCGGGCTTCTCGCTTTCTCGGGTTGTGGGTCGTTCCCCGGCCTGGGGAAGAGGTCGCCCGCGCATTTGGGGAGCGCGGGCTGGCCTTACGTAGGATCGACCTCTTCCCCAGGCCGGGACGCTCGAAACTCACCGTCCCCGCGCCGGTGGCCCCGCCGTTCCGCGACCGCAGCGGGAAGGATGCGGCCTCGTTGGGCGAGGGGGCGCTCGACTGGGAAGCCGGGCCCGGCGCAACCCGGGGTTCGGCGGGGAGCCATCGGTGTAGGTCTTATTGATCGATGGGGTTTAGATCGATGGGGTTTAGATCGATGGGGGCGCGCTTGGGCGCGAGCGCGCCATCGACGGCGATAGCGGGGAAAAGGATTTACGGAGGATGTTGACGGGGTTGGCTAGCGGAGGATGCTGGCGGGGTAGGCTTTGTGGTGGGTCCATCCTTGGCCGTGGGCTTGGAGGTCGAGCCAGTAGGCGCCTTGCGGGAGGGGCGCGGAAGCGCGGGAGAGGGTGGACCAGGATAGGGCGTGGCGGCCGGGGGAGAAGGGGCGGTTGGTGAGGCTGCCGAGGAGGGCGCCGCGGGCGTCCAGGATGCGGGCGGTGACGAAGGCTTCGGTGGGGAGATCGAGGGTGAGTTCCAGGCCGCCGGCGGCGGCGCGGAGGCGGGCGGCGAAGGCGCCGGCGGCGATGCGGCCGCTTTGGAGTTCGGGTACGCGGGCGAGGGCGGCCGGGGTCCCCGCGAAGATGAGGAGGGTATCGTCTCCCGTAACCGGGATGTTACTGCCGGCGGCCAGGGGCCATTTCAGGCCGCGGGAGGGGGAGACGGCCCAGGCTTCTTGGCCTGCGGGAAGGGCGGCGGAGGGGACGGCGAGATGGGCGCCGGACGGTTGGGAGCGAAGCGACAGGCTCCAGCGCAGGGCCCGATCGGGATCCCAGGCCACGTAATCGACGGAGAGGGCGCGCCCGTCCCGGCTTAGCCAGGCCGCGCTTTTGGCCGCGAGGAGGGGCGGCTGGCCTTCGTCTTCCACGCCCAAGAGGCGCCCAACGCCAAGCGGATCCCGTCGCCGGCCGTGAGGTCAAGCCGGAGGAACGCTCCCGGCGCGGAAGGGGCGGAAAGGCGCGCGACCGCGTGCGGGGCCAGCGCGCCCACGTGCACCACGGTGTCCTTATCGGAATGGACGTAATAGGCTTGCCAGGGACGCAGCGTATCGGGCCGGGTGTAGCCGGTATCATCGTAAGCGAACAAGGGCTTGAGATGGGAGCGCAGGTACACCTCGCCGTCGTGGATGGAAATGGGCCAGGCCAGCGGACGCAAGGAGGGGCAGGTGACCAGGTTCCAACCGGTGTCCAAGCGGATCGGGAACAAGCCGTCCGAATCGGATGCCACGGCGCGGGCCGGCGGGAAGTTGAGGGACGGCGCGTCCCCGTCGCTGGCGATCCAGAACCCCTTCCCTCCCGGCAGGGTATCTTCGCCGGATAAAATCTTGTAGCCGGAATCCGGAGGCGTGCGCCCCTGCCAGACGGCGGCATAGAGAGGACCGGTGCCGCTCCGCGCGGCCAGTTCCTTCAGGCTCAAGGAAAGTCCGGGAGCGAGCGGCATGCCCGCCATCTTCCAATTGACGCCCGCCTTCAAGGCCAAAGGATCGCTCATGGAGGGTAAGGGCCGGGGCAGGGTCAAAAAGCCTTGGGCCGGAAGATCCCGGGTGCGGGACTGATCGGTAACGGACAAATTGACTTCCAGCGGCAGGGCGGGATCGGATGGCACGGGCACGGTAAAGTCTAGGGATTGGCCGCTCGGCGCGGTCCACCAACCCATGCTATCGATGGGCGCGCGGCCGAAGCGGAGCTTGGCCTGCACCGCCGCCACGTTGTCTTCCACCAGGATATGCACGGTCAGGGAATCGTTCCCGTAAGGAGTCGTGCCCGTGACGCGGATATGGGGCGGCAAGGTGTCCCGACCACAAAAATAGGTCCCGGCCCCGGGGATCCACAAGCCGCCGTCCTTGCGCGGCATCCACAGGATGGCGGAGTTGGCATCGCGGCGGAAAAGGGAAAGCTCGTCCAGGGAATCGCCGGATACCGAGAGGCCGGGGAAGGCGGCCGCGGTGTCGAGAGGCCGCACCTGGAACAGGGTGCCGACCCGATCGAAGCCGGCCGGTTTGGGATTCCAGGGAGCGCCAGGGAGCAATAGGACGCGGGCGGAGGCATCCTGGAACGGATAGCTCACGCGCCGCAAGCCGTCGATGGCCCGGGAGCCGCCCGGAGCCAGGGTGTCGCCGCTCGCGGTCAACGCGAAAATCCGGAAGGACGCGCTGCCTACGGGCCCGGACAACCCTTTACGATAGGCCCTGGCCCTCACTTCGGCGTCCTTGGCGAGCTGGAAGCCGGAGAGATAAAGACGGGTTGAACCATGAACCGTGGTGTCCGGATCGGTCCCGTCCAAGGTGTAGAAAAGACGGACGCTGTCCGCGGAACAGGAAAGGGAAACCGCGACGGCCGCATCGAAACTCCCTCCGGGGGGATCGATCAGGGGGGCCGGCGGCGCTTGGTCGGAGGAGGCCTGGAAATTGAGCACGGCCGCGCCGGGACGCTGGATGGCATAGGCCAACTTGATCCAATCGGCGCTCTTGGCTTCGCCCAGGATTTGCACCGCATCGATGTCGCCGGTGAAGCCGGCGCTCCAGCTGCCGTCGAAGGCGAGCACGCCGCCGATCCCCAGACCGTTGCCGAGCACGGGAAGATCGGGCGCGGACAAGGTAAAGGAGGGGTTCCCGTCCGCGTAGACGGCGAAATCCGATCCCGCGGAAGAGACGGCGACCAGATGCCAGGAACCATCGTTCAACTGAGTGGCCCCGGTTTGACTAGCATAACTAGTCGTTGGGGATCCGGCGACCCATCCTTCCAAGGTCCCGTTCTTCGACGCGATCCCGAACTCTTCCTGGCCGGAACCGACAATGCCCGTCCCGAATAGATGCGGATCCTGGATCGGCACCGAACCTGCGGCCTTGGCCGACTTCTCCCGGGCCCAGGCCAGCACGGTAAAGGCCCTCAGGCCCTCGATAGTGGCGGCTGGAGCCAGCACGTGCGAGTTCCCGGCGGCGAGAAAGCTGAAGCCGCGGCCGATGACGGCATCCACGCCCGCCACGGCGGTCCCACCGGCGTTGAACCCGTTCAAGGTGGCATCGCCGGCCTGGCTCGATCCCGAAACCGAAGCGGAGTCGGAGAAGGCGTAATAGGCGCGCCAATTATCGTTGATGGAGAAGACGGCGGCCGGAGAAGAGGCTTGGCGGGCGGCGGACCTGCCCCAATACATGGTGAAGGCATCGCCTCCCGCGGCGGAGACCTTGTCCAGGCGCACCCACACTTCGGCGGTATCGGAAGCCCAACGTTCGATGCCGAAAGCCAGGGGCGCTCCGCCGGCGGCGAAGCGCAAATCCCTGCCCCCCGGAGCGGCCTGGTTGAAATCGAAATTGGCGTGGCCCAAGCGGATCAGGACCGGGACATTGGCCACGTCGCCGGATAGGGACAAGGCGGCGTTGGCGTTGAGGATTATTTTCCGGGAATGCGCCCAGCTGGACAAGTCCTCGGGCACGATCACGGCGGCCGCTTTGGAGAACAGGGTGTCAGTGCCATCTGTGACGCGGCACGTGTAGAGTCCGGCATCCGCCAAGTCGGCGAGATCATTTTGGAATTCAGCCGAGAAGGCGCCCGATATCGGCGTCCCATCCTTCATCCACCGGTACTTGATCGCTCCCGAAGCTTCCGCCGCGACGGTTAGCGTGAAGGCATGCCCCTCCGCTACGGTCAGGCCCTCGGGCTGGGTGGTGATGGCCAATTTGATTTCCGGCGGGAACTCCCAGCTGTACAGCTTCGGGTCGGGACGCTGGCCCTCGTAAGTGAACTTCATCCAATCGGCGCTGTGGCTGGCGTAGGAGAGTTGCGCTTCATCGATCATGCCGGCGAAACTGCTTCCGGTGGCGGAGCCGGGGCCGATTCCTCCCGTCCCCTGCCGGCCTTGGCCTATGGAGTTGAGGGTACGGATTTGGATCCGCATCGCTTGCGGTAAGGACCCGCTCGCGATCTTGGCTCCATCCTTATAAACGCTGACGGTGGTGTTGGCGATGGTAATGCCGTAGAAGGCCCACTTCCCAGTCGTCACGGCCTTGGCCGCCCCGATCGATGCCGGGAAGAAGTTCCCTTGGTTAAAAACTCCGGACAAGGAATCTCCCTGCGCAGGCTGACCGAATTGGAGTTCTTCCGTCACCGGCCCGGGCCCGGGCAATGGCCCTGGCCCCGGGCCCGTGGTCGCGGTCCGGCCCAGATCCAGGAACTGTGCCGCGATCTTCCCGTTCACGTCATAGGCCCATAGATTGAAAGTGAATGAATTCAGGGAATCGAATCCGCTTCCGAGATCGAGGTAATCCCCGCCTAAAGCGGCCCCATCCAAGCTGTCGGCCATTCCGATGATGCCTTCCACGCGCTCGTCGCCTTCGTAATTCTTCGGGGTCGCGTGGTTCCAGTTGCCCACCGAGTTGGCCCGCGTCTGGGTCCCGCCTTCGCCTAGGTGGTAAACGGCGTAGTACCCCTCGCTCCGCGTGAACACCTTGCTTCCGTCGGAGAGCCATGTCGCTCCCGGCTTGCCCCAGTACACGTTGATGAACTGCTTGTCGCTGCTGGAATCGATCTGCGGCATGCGCACCCAAACCTCCGCCTTCCCCAGAGAAGGAGACCAGCGTTCGATCTGGAAACCGAGGGCGGACCCGGTCCCCGCGGCGAAGCGGAGATCCGAACCGTCACTGGCGGCTTGGGATAAGATGCGGCTGTCGGTGATGCGCACCAGCAAGGGAACGTCGGTCAGGGTCTTCCGCACGTCGGCACCAGAGGAAGTGGTGTTGATGTGCAGCTTGGCCGAATGCGCCCAGGTGGAGAAGTCCTCCGCGGCGCGCGAAGATCCGGCGCCTCCCAGTAAGAGGAGTAAAAGGAAAAGGCGCCCCGCCATCCCGCGCAACCGCATGCGATGAATCCCTTGCTCCGCGGCGCTTTCCCGCGCCCCGTCGGCCCAATTATAGGGGGCGGCCGTTGTCCGCTGACAACGCTTCCTATGGCCGCGATGGCGTAAATAACCGGAACCACTGGCTACCGGGGGTATATTCGGAGGACAAAAGGCGCGCCGTGGATTCGGCAATGCCGGGAGGACGCATGCGGAATGCATCAAGATTGAACGGGATCGCGCTGGCCTCTCCGCTTACCCGTGAAATCGTCGCGGGAATTCTGCTGGGAGCCCTGGGAATGGCAGCATCCGCCGATGCCAAAGGGCTGACGGTCCACGAATGGGGGACGTTCACGACCTTGAGCGCTTGCGACGGCCGCAGCCTGGCCGGCCTCTACGTGGACGCCTCGCGTTTGCCCGCCTTCGTACGGGGAATCCCCTACTTCAATTACGACTCCGCCTCGGGCTGGGCACCGCTTTCCAAATTGCGCCATGTCACCGTGAAAATGGAGACCCCCGTCCTGTACTTCTATGCCCCGGATTCGCTGGACGTGGACGTGAAGGTGAAGTTCACGGGAGGAACCATCAGCCAATGGTATCCGCAAGCCTACGATCGCGAGGCGGACCCGGCCGGTCCCTTCGTGGACTTCGCCGCCCAGCCCTACGCCGGCCACATCGGCTGGAAAGCCAAGGTCCTGGCCCCCGGGACGCAACCGGCCTATACGACCACGGGCTCGGGGCTGGAAACCCCCGAATGGACCGCTCCCCGCAACGTCGCCAGCAATATGCTCCGCGGTCAAGGCGGCGAATATGAACGCTTCCTCTTCTACCGCGGCCTCGGCGATTTCCCCCACACGGTAAAGCTGAAGTTCCGCGACGATAGCACCCTCTCCGTAGCCAACGACGGCGAGGATGATCTGCCCTGGCTGATGGTGTACGATCGCCGCGAGGGCGGCGACGCCTTTCCCGCCGGCATCCTCTGGCAAGGCGCCTTGGCGGCGCATGCGATGATCAGCGTCGCCGTGCCTAAGCAAGCCTCAACCGATTACGGGCTGGGCATGGCGGCCATGGACACCTTGCAAAACCGCCTCATCCAAGCCGGCCTGTTCCAAGACGAGGCCAAGGCCCTCCTGCAAACCTGGTACGACGGCTATTTCCACGAAGGCGGGCTCAAGGCCTTCTGGATCCTCCCGCGCGCCCTGGTCGATCGCATCCTGCCCTTGACCATCACCCCCGCCCCCGAAGTCCTCCAGCGGGTGATCGTCGGTCGCAGCGAAATCCTGTGGCCCGCCTTCGAGGCCGAATTGCGCGCGGCCCGCGACGCCGATACCCTGGCCCATTTCTCCGCGGACAAGTTCCATATGGCCTACCAGGACTTCCTCTTCCCCGACCCCGACGCGGAAAGCCTGACCCTACGCCCACGGCCGCCTTTCGCGGACGCCGCCAATCCTTCGCGGCGCGATTCCGGGCCGCGTTTCCTCTGGAAAGCCGGGGGCATCCGGGATGCCTTGGGTCGTTGGGCGCATTAAAGAGGGTCTAACCGACGCCTTTATATTAGACGGCTTCCCTATCGATTGGGCGCGGCGCCTTCGTTATCGATTACGCGCCTTAGCTATCGTCCCTTAGGGGAGCGATTATGATTGGTTGCGAAGGTTCAAGCGTCTTTGAGCCGATTCCGCCAAAAGCCAAAGACGTTCCGGTCCCCTCGGAAAAAAACCTTTAAGTCGTCCAGATGTCCGCCGATAATCTGAATAGGAGAAAGACCAAGGCCATGTTGGACCTCAACCCAATCGCAAACGCCGTCAAGACGGTGACCTCCCCGCCCCCGCAGGCCCAGCCCGCGATCGCGGAGGAAACCAAGGCGGTGCCCGATACGGAAACGTCGCAGGCGGTGCCCCCGCCCGCGGCGGGTAAAGGCGGCAACGAACCCGGCCTGGGGGAACATTTCGACGTCTACGACACCCAAAGCAAAACCCAACCGCCTCCTAAGACCGCCCGTCAAAAGGCCGAACAGGCCCGCGAGGAAGCGCTCAAGGGGCGTGTGTTGGGAAAAGGCACCGGATTGCCGCAGCCGACCGTAGATCCCCCGCCGCCGGAATTGCCGTTCCTGAAGCCGCTCGGGCATCCTTTGATAGGCACTGCCGTCGACGCGACCGTTTGAGGCGCGACCACAAGGATCCGCACGCCGCGACAGCGGTATAATCGGGTCCATGCGCGAAGGCGCCAAGCGGATTTTATTCGGATTGGCCGGACCCGGCCTGTACGCCCGGCTGCACGCCTGGCGCTTCCGCCATCGCTTGCGCCAAGCCCTGGCTTCGCCCCGCTACGCGGAAAGCTTCTTCGGCCCCGACCTGCTCGCCTTCGCCGCCGCCCTCGCGCCCGGCCAAACCGTGCTCGACATCGGCGCCTTCCTGGGCGGATCGACCGCGCTCTTCTGCCGCGCGGTCGGGCCCGCCGGCCGCGTCATCGCCTTCGAGCCCGTCCATCACCAAGCCTTGTCCGCCCTGGTGAAGAGGCTTCGATGGCCGGCCCGCATCGAAGCCCTCGCCCTCTCCGAGTCCACCGGCCCCGCCGAACTCGTCATCCCCGTCCGCCATGGCGTACCGCTCTATTCCCAGGCCGGCTTCGCCGACTCCTACGCGGCCGCCGCCGCGCCCGGCTCCGGCTATTCCTTCCAACGTCAGCCCACCCGCCGCTCCCGCCTGGACGATTGGATGGAGCAGGCAGGCCTTAGGCCGCAGGACATCGGGGCCATCAAGATCGACGTGGAAGGTTCCGAGATGGGCGTGTTCCGGGGCGGCGAAAGATTCTTCCGCGCATTCAAAGGGCCGCTGCTGTGCGAGTTCTGGTTCGACACCCTGCCGCCGCCGGGATGGGCCTGGCTGCGGGAGCGGGGGTATCATTGCCGTTACCTGGGGAAGGACGGCGCCTGGCGCCCGGCGGATACGGCCGCGGAGATGACCGAAGCCGCGCGCGGGGAAACCTACGGGAATTTCCTGCTGCAGCGGGAATGACGCGCCGCTAAGGGTTCAACCCGTCCCGCATGCGGTAAAGCCAAAGGCTCAACCGCCCCAAGCGCGCCAGCGTCCTCGCTTCGGACATGCTCACCCCTTCGGTGCAGGAAAAGCAATTGCGGCAATGCAGGGTCAGGGAATCGGACCAGAGCGAAAATCCATAGCCGTCCTCGCGCGGGCACTCGAAGCGCTTAACCCCCTTGAAGGTCCGCGTAATCCCCAGCAACTGGGCAGCCGAATCCTTTTCCGGGGAAGAGAGCGCGCGCTTCCGCAAGGCATGCTCCAAGCCGTCGCTCTCATCGTCCGGCTCCAAGGCTCCCGCCGAAGAATCCCAGGGCAGCACCGCCACCGAGTCTACGGTCAAAGCCATTTGGCATTTCTCCCCATCCTTGAAAGCGAAGGCGACCTTCATGGGGCCTTCCTCGGGTGCCTGGGCAAGCGATAAGGCGGCCTTCTCAAGCGTAGTAGGCTCGGTGGCGGAGAGAGGTGCGCATAGCGCGACGGCGAGAGCGAGTAAAATGAAAATGGAACGCATTGCAAGCAAAGCTACCCCCTAAGGCATGGGATGGGAAGGGAAGTTCGGGGCCGTGTGAGGAGGGTCACATGCCGGCGCGAAGGGCGCGCCACTCGGGTTCCAGCAAGGCGTAAAGATATTCGTCAGCCCAGGCGCCTTTCACGAAGCAATTCTCCCGGAACGAACCTTCCCGGCGCATT
Source organism: Fibrobacterota bacterium (assembly GCA_019509785.1). Taxonomy (NCBI): domain Bacteria; kingdom Pseudomonadati; phylum Fibrobacterota; species Fibrobacterota bacterium. The sequence goes on from JAEKLQ010000082.1 coordinate 19,104, forward strand.
CCTAACTTTTCCATCATCTTCCACGAGCTCAGGTTGCGCGTATCGGCCACGGCCCAGATGCGGTGCAGCTTAAGGCCCCAAAGCCAATCGATAAGGCCCGCCACCGCTTCCTTGCCATAACCCTTCCCGTGGTACGCGCTCGCGAAGTGGAAACCGATTTCGGCCTGGGCCTGTTCCGGTTCGCTGCGCTTGAAGCTGATATTGCCGATGCAGGCGCCACCCTCCTTGAGGGTCACCGCGAATTCGTTCCACACCTTCGGCGTGCCGGGCACGACCGCGGCCTGGACTTCCAGATCATGGCGCACGTCTTCGAGGTCGAACACGCCCCATTGTTCGTACTTGGAAATTTCCGGGTCGGACAGGGGATTCGGAATCCAAACCTCGGCGAGAAACGTTTCTGCCCGGGCCCGATCCCAACCGAGCCGGTGGAAACCATAGAGGGCCGCGAAGGAAGATGCGCGGTAATTGGCGGCGCAGTGAAGAAAAACCTTGGCCCCGGGCGCGGCATCCATTTCGGCCAGGAAGGCGGCGAAGTGGGCGGGCTCGGGAGCTTCGAAGGGAACGGGGATATGGCGATAGACCATGCCGGAAGATTCGACGAGACCGCGCTCGTCGGGGAGGCTATAAGGTTGGCCGAGAAGCCCCAGGTTGATGACGCGTTCGAAGCCGGCGGAGCGAAGGGCAGGGATGGCTTCGGCAGAAGGCTGTCCGGCGGTGGCGAAGAGGTCGGTTACTTGAGTGAAGGCTTTGATGGTATTGAGCATGAGGCCCCATCTTTCCCTCCGTCTTTCTAATCGGAGGCCGATTTCAAATGAAACTATTTAAAACCAAAGATAAATACCGTTGATTAGATTGATTTGCAGCGCAACCAGGAGACGGAATGAACGCAGGCGACGAGGGGGCGGCGGAAGCCCCGATAGCAGAAGATGTTCCCATAGCGCGCCCGGTCCTGCGCGTGAAGAGGGCCGTTGCCATCATTGCAGCTTTCTTTTTAGTTCAGATTTTCACGGGCAGTTGCGTTGCTATCGGCGAAGTCGTCTACCTAGTAGTATTTCAAGGGACTTCAGATAGAACCCTCCTGGCAAACGCAATCAGACGGATAATGCTACCCACCGCCATTGTCAGCGAAATAGCATCCGCACTAGTGGTCTTATGGATGACAAGGAGATTTCTCACGAAGCCTGGTAATGGCGGGGGCATGGCGGCAATTGGTTGGAGACCGGCAAGGGTTTCCGAGACGAGCCTCGCCGTTTTGGCGGGTTGCCTTATCTCGCTAACCTACCTGTTCGTGCTGGTGCGAATCCACCCGCCCACCGCGGGACAGCATTGGGGACCCATGGTGACGGCGGCTCTCGCAGGCGGATGGTCGCTCCATTATTGGGTCATTCTCATTTTGGCATGTGCACCGCCGATCGAAGAGTTCCTATTCCGAGGCATTCTGCTCGAAGGGCTCACGAACTCGTTTGGCATAAAAGTCGCAGCGGTCATCGTAACTTCCGCATTCGTTCTTCTCCACGCTTCGGAAACATTGAGTTACTGGCCGGCATGGCTGGGCATAGCTCTTTCGGCGGCTATGGACCTCTTCTTCAGGCTCAAAACCCGTTCGCTGATTCCCGCCATCGGCGTCCATTTCGGACATAATCTCGTACTAGTGATTTCCGCATATACCGGAATTAGATGAAAATGGACATCGGGTTCGGTTTCGAAAGAAGCGAAATAATTTAGAGACTCCAATCACAATTCATTGCTTACGGTTCCAATAGATTCACGATAATGCGTTGAAGTTTTTCCCAAAGCTCGGCAATCGCAAAAGCTTCCCGCCATCCTGCCTACGGAGAAGGTTCGAGAACTCCTCACGTCATTAGATTCGCCAAAACATAGGTTGACACTAGCCTTGGCCTACGGGTTCGGATTGCGGGTTAGTGAATTGACCCATTTGAAAATTACCGATATCGATTTGCTACGCAACACGATATCAATCATAGCGGGAAAGGGTGGAAAGGATCGCATTTTAATGCTTCCCCCCTCCCTGGTAGCGCCGCTAAAGGAATACTTTAAAACGTATGGGCCTAGGATCTACCTCTTCGAAGGCCAGGAACCGGGCGAGCCGCTTTGCCGCAGGACCTTCCAAGTCGTATTCAGAAAAGCGTTGGATCGATGCGGTATTCCCCATAAGGGCGGTATTCATAGTTTACGTCATGCTTTCGCGACCCATCTGCTTGAGGCAGGCACCGATCTGAAGGCGATACAGAGCTTGCTAGGCCATGCGAGCTATAAAACAACCGAACGATATGCGCGCGTGGCTTCCCATCGGCTGCGGACCATCCAAAGCCCTGTGGTTCGGCTATGGAATCAAGTTGAGGCGAATCGCGCAGAGATTGCGCACAAGGAGGGAAATGGGACGGATGTGCGATATAGCAGGAAATGGAAATAGTTCGCACAATCGATCCAGCGGTGGGAACTGTGTGAAATGTTTCGCACTAGCCGTAGTTATATGCAATAACCCGCCCAAAAGTGTTGACCCCTGACCTTTCCAGTCAGGGGTCAAAAATAAATTCGAATTTTGATCCAAGAAAAATCTAAGCAATAATACTTTTCAAGGAAAACGGTGAATTACTTGATTTACGAAACTTGAGAAGCACGTATTTCTAAAGGATAAGATGGAAAAGGATTTAGCGGACAAATTGCCTCATAAGGATAAAGTTAAGGCTCATCCCATCGCCATGTCTTGGCGACCATTATTGGTTAAAATTGTAAATGCATTCGTGAAAGGTGACTACGAACTGAAGGAAGCCATTCCATCAGTTGATCCCGTTACAACTGAAACTGCGGATCATATTCGGAAATACATTGCTAGTTATGGAGCCACGTTGACCGATATCCCAGAAGCAACGTGGGAAACTTCCTGCGCCCAGTGGATGGGCGACCGATGGGAGGTGCTTATCGATTTATGGACAAAGGAAGAAGGTCGAAGCGACTTGGTTCTCCATTTAAATGCCTTCGAGTCTAATGATGAGTATCGATTCGAAATATATCTCGTATTCGTTCCTTAGGTTTTTTTCCAGAGATTTGGTATAAATCGTGTGCACTCTAAGATTTTAAGAGGGCTGGTTACAGCATATAACAGCTCCCAGCCTGGAGCCCGCGGACATGCTCCGCATTGCGGTCTCGCAAATGGCTTGGAACGGGTGCGCGACCGTTCGGCAGGCAGCGGGCGTTCGCTCCGGGGTTGTAGTCACCCACTCCACTCACGTCCTTGCCAAGCGCGCATTCCTTTCCAAGCCACTTCCTACTACCGCAAACGTTGGGAAACATGGGGCCTCGAAATGTGGCCCTGGCGGGCCAAAACCAGAAGTACTTTTTGGGGGCGTGAAGAACGGAAACAAGGTGAAGAATTGAATTTTCGAAAATCATATAAATTGCGGATCTGAAAGCGATTCGGGCTCAAGACTCCACATCTACCTTTACGAATTCGCCCATGCGCCCCATTCGATCCAGCATCTCCCCCGCATCGGTGAAACGCAGCAACATTGTCCCCAAGGTGCAATTGGATCCATCGAACCTCTTGACGGTCCCGCCTGGTGCGATGTTTTCCGTGTACTCGATGAGATTGCCCCGGATCCGATCGTCGATCCGCAGGCCTTTGTATTTCCCTTCCTCATTGGAATGGATCATGTAGGTTGAGAAGAAGCCTTCGGGCGTTCCGCCGCCCAAGTCCCCAGGTTCATGGCCCAGGGCAGTCTCTACGGTCGCGCGGATCATATCGACGCCGGTATGCATCAGGGTTATTTCCGCAATGCGGTTGCCTCCATTTCGCGGGCCAACTTCCATGAGGTAAACCTCGTCCCCTGCGCCCATGAAGATGTCAAAATTCAAGGCGCCGGTACATATGCCGGTGAGGTCCAACAATCGTTGGATTTCACGGTGGATTAGTTCTTGCTTGTCCGACGGCATCAACAGGGGAAAGCTTTCCCCCACTGGGACGAGCGGATTCGCGGCGGGATCGAAATGCTCCTGGCCGAAGCAGCGGAACGCCAACTTCCCGTCGACTACGAACCCATCGCCGGCGATCTGGTAGCCCTTCCGCTTGACGAAGCCTTCCACCAACGCTTCCTTGCGGCGGGAGAACCCGATCGCCTTCGCGAATGCCGCGGCCGCATCCTCGGGTTGGCCCAGTACGGTAACGCCCCGGCTGCCGGAGGAATCCACGGGTTTTACCACGCAGGGCGTCCCGATCCGGGAAACGGCCGCCCCGACTTCGGCGGCGGATGACACGCGGAGGGCCGGCGGTGTTTGGAAGCCATGTTCGCGTAGGAATGATCGGTACCGGTCTTTGTTGGTCAGGATCCGCACCGACTCCAGCGGATTGCCGGCCAACCCCAATCGGCCCGCCACGAACGCCGCGGTCGGCGCCGCCGGATCGGAAGCGAAAGCGATGATGCCGTCGACACCCTTGGCCTTCGCTAACGCAAGTACGGCGTCGAAATCCGTGGTGCTGACGGAATGGAATTCATGCCCCAATGCCCGCCCGGGCGCGTCCGGATTCGCATCGCAGACGATGACATGGTAGCCTTTGGCTTTCGCATAGCGGATCGGGGGCAGCTGGAAGAACGATCCTCCCAGCATAAGGATGGTTTCGCTCATGCGGGCCCGTGCCTTGCCGGCGTGAGGCCCGGGCCTGTCGGGTTTCGGAGCCCATAAGGGTCCTGCCGTACCGATTCACCCGCCACGACGACCTTGATTGTCCTCAGCAGTATCCCCAAGTCCAGCGTCAACGAAGCGTTCCGAACGTACCAGATATCCATCCGGATCCGCTCATCCCAGGTTATGCTTGCATTGCCGCTGATTTGGGAGACGCCGGTCAGGCCAGGTACCGCCGTGAGCCGGACAGCCTGAGCGGCCGTGTATTTCGCGGCTTGCTCCGGCAAATCCGGCCGCGGGCCCACGAACGACATCTGGCCCAGCAGGACGTTTAGCAACTGCGGTAGCTCATCCAACTTGTAGCGGCGGAGGAACTTGCCCAACCGGGTAACGCGGGGATCGCCTTCCCGGATCTCATCCTCGCCATGATAGCGGCATTGGTCGATAAGCAGGGTCCTTAACTTGAAGATCCGGAAGGGTTGGCCGTTCCGCCCGGTCCGGATTTGGGTGAAGAGGGCCGGGCCTGGGGAATCGATGCGGATCGCGATCCACAACGCGCCGATCAACGGGGAACAAGCGCCCAAACCGAAAAGCGACAACAGGAGATCGGCCAGGCGCTTCACGCTACGTCATCCCATGCCGCCGAATCGCGCGATGGCGCGCTCCATACCCGCCAGGGACTCCTCCGACATACGGCTATGGATCGGGAACGAGGCGAGGATTTCCCACACGATGTCCGTGTTCGGTAATGCCGGCCCAGTCCCGAATCCCTTGAATTTGTGGAGGGGAGGATTGAAATAGGATCGAACGCCGACTCCCAGCTCCGCGAAGATCCCGATGACTCGATCCATGCCGAGGCGCCGCGCCGCGTGACAGCGTATGCCCAGGTTCTGGAAATTGGTCTCCACGCCGGAAGGGATGGCCTGGGTGGTATAGGCCTCCGGAAAGCGGTTGAACGCTTGGAGCAAACGCTGCCCATAGGCCCTCCGCCGCGCAAGGGTTGCGGGGAAATGCTCCAACGAACTGAGTCCGATGACGGCCCGGATCTCATCCATCTTGGCATTGAAACCGGGCCGGAAGGCCTCCGGCGAGGTCCCCAGCCCATGGTTCCGCAAGCGCCGGATCGCGTCAGCTACCTTCGGATCCCGGGCTAGCGCCATGCCGCCTTCGATGGCGGGCAAGGCTTTGGTCGCATGGAAGCTAAAGCACTGTATATCCGGTTCCGGCCCTAGCTTCAATCCCTGGCATGTCGTCCCGAACCCATGCGCGTTATCGTACACGAGGCGGATGCCCGCTGGATCGCAATGGGCCTTTATGCCGGCGAGGTCCGGCGGGATGCCGAAAACGTTCACCGGTATCACGCAACGCGTGTCCGCATGGCGTTCCAGCAACGCGGCGAGATGGAACGGATCTAGCGTATAGGTTTCCGGGTCGATGTCACAGAAAACCGGTTCGAAGCCCGCGTGCACCACTGCATTGAGGGTGGCTGCAAACGTATAAGCAGGAAGGATGATCTTTCCGGGCGGAAGCGATAGAGCGGTGAGGGCCAGCAGGAGCGCATCCGATCCGCTGGAAACGACCACGGTTTCTTCCACACCGAGGTAAGCGGCCAACTTGGCCTCGAACTCCTTCACATAAGGACCATTGTTGGTGACCTGGCCGGACCCAAGAAGTCCAGCGATGATTTCGAGGTCCGCATCCGACGTATTAAAATAAGGGCGTATGCCGGGAATGGGATCAGTCATCGTTCCGCTCCTTTGCCGTGCCGGAACGGCAAGAGCGCTTTCAGCCGGTTGAATTGATCCTGCCGGATGAACCGATACAGGTTGGAGGGAACCATTATCTCCTGGCAGCGGACCATGGCGGAAAGGTAGCCGATTTGCCGCCACAAAGAGCCCAGTATGATGGGCGGCTCCGCCAACCGCCGTACGCATTTCGCGAGGTGGAATAAGGGATGCCAGCCATTGAAATAGTCCCTGATGCCTTCCTTGTATTTGGCCACCAGCAAGCCACCTACGGCCGTAGGTGGCTTGCTGGT